>JAIKWL010000011.1 GCA_024684815.1 Saccharofermentans sp.
AGTATACTAGAAACAAAAGCCAAGTTCAATTACAAGCTTTTTGATTTTTGCACCTCTTTTTCGCGAAAAAAAGGAGCTGCCATATGACCAATGTCATTAAGTTAAGACATCCTTTTCAAAGATCCTCATACCGCAAAGGTATGGGGGTCTTTTTTCAGTATTTTTTTCTAAAGGGTTGACACGCACACCAAAGTGTGCGGCCTCTTTGAATCCTTATATGGAAGATTCAAAGAGGCCCTTGGAATTAGGAAAACCTGATTTCAAGGAGGTGCTACATGAAACCCAAACATGTAAAGAGGCTGCTTTCGTCAGCCGTAGCCGAAGTTGCCGGTACACCCGAAGACTATTGCGTTAACCCTGATCGCGACTTTACCAGAACACGGAAGATCTCTCTGCAAAAGCTTATTTCCGGAATAATCAACATGGAATGCAAGAGTTTGCCCAACGAACTGATCGATATGTTTAAAGGAACTTCGGATATACCGTCAGTTTCAGCATTTGTACAGCAACGTGACAAACTGAAGCCAGAAGCCTTCGAAGCAGTGTTCAACAAGTTCACTGCCAGACTTACAGTTAATTCTGGCTATATGCCGGTGCTTGCGGTAGATGGTTCGGATGTTCGTTTGCCAACCAATCCTGACGATAAGTTGACATATCTTCCAGGCTCAAGAACACAAGATCCCTATAACAGTCTGCATATCAATGCGTTATACGACCTAAACCAGCATCTTTACAGAGCCGTGGTCATCCAGAATGGTGCTCAGAGAGACGAGTGTTCAGCTCTGCAACAGTTAGTAGACCGTTCAGATATACCTTTGGCACTGGTTATCGCAGATAGAGGCTATGAGTCCTACAACAATCTTGCTCACATCCAGGAGAAAGGCTGGTATTTTCTTATTCGTATAAAGGATGGGAACCATGGAATAAAGAACGGATTCGATCTTCCTGCTGAAGATAGTTTTGATGTAAACATCACTTTGAGTTTAACAAGGAAACAGACGAAAGAAGCAAAAGAATTTTTTAAAGATAGAAATCACTATAGGTGCATTTCACATACCAGTCCTTTTGACTATCTCCCGCAATATTCTCGCAAGGCTGATCCGCTTATATTTTATACGCTCAAATTTAGAATTGTCAGATTCAAGATATCTGAACACTACTATGAAACTGTTATAACCAATCTCCCGGCAGAGAAGTACTCGCCTGAAGCCCTTAAGAAACTGTACGCCGCCAGGTGGGGAATAGAAACCTCATTCAGAGACTTGAAGTACACAATTGGTCTTCTTAAATACCATTCAAAAAAGACGGCGTGTATCCGGCAAGAGATCTTCGCACGGCTTATTCTGTACAACTTTGTTGAAGTGATTACCTCGCACGTAGCCATTTCAAAGAAACAAAGAAAGTACACTTACAAATGCAACTTTTCAGTCGCAACGCACGTATGCAGACTGTTCCTGCGCGGACAAACATCGCCGCCTTATGTAGAATCCGCAATTGCCAAGTGTCTAATCCCAATAAGACCTAACCGTAAACGAAACAGGTTTGTGCTTGGTGAAGTATTGCAAAGATTCTTCTACCGCGTAGCATAACACAGCTGACAACCGAATAAAACCAAAAAGCAGACTCAATCTGTCTGTTTACGCTGCCCGGAAAATGAAAAGAGACTGAAGCTTTTGATTCTCCAGTCTCTTTTTGATTTGTTTTTGTGGTCTCCGTGAGTCAACGTCAGCTTAACTTAATGACATTGCCCGGATAAAAGGGGCAGCCCTTGCTTTTTGAGTTCATTTAGTGTTTATAATATGAAACTGGCGAGAACTGTCTTGTACGGGGGAGGATTGTTATGGGGCGTAACAGATACGAGCTGAGACTGGCATTAAGAGTAATGATCTCGATCCTTCTGATCGTAATGACGATATTGTCTTTTACCAATTGCGTTACGGTCGTTCACCATAAAGAGTTTAATCCCTGGAGCAGCCTGCCGAGTTTTGGTGAGAGCAGGGAATCTGCACCATTTCAGGAATCTTACTCTCCCGTACTCTTTATCGTACTAAGCGTCATCGAACTGTTCCTGATATGGATAGCAGACAAGCGCCTGCTCAGTTTTCTCGCTTCGGTCCTGAATGTTATTGCAACGGTCTTTCCGATCTGGTCAAGATACACTATGCAGCAATGGGGCGAGCATCCTATCATGTCTGACTATTTTCCCGCTTATAATGAATACACCTATGGCGTGGCTGTTTGCGTCATCATTGCAATGGGAGCAACGGTTTTTGTCACTTACATAATCCTCTTTTTCCTCTACGAAGATACTCCCGCGCCAAAGATGACTCTTGGTGACTTTATCAAGGATGAATCAACGCGTCGTATATGGTAATGCTGATCTCAATTTATCTATAAAGATCCTGTCCGCATACTTTACCGTCGGTATGTGGATAAAGACTGCTCTTCCGTTATATTTCCTGAGCATATGCCAGTACGCTTCGTTACAGAGACTGAGCTTGGGACTATCTGATATCACAGCTTTTATTCCGGCGGCCGAGATGGTTCCGGCGAGCTTTTTGAGGTTCAGGCATGAGACATGCTTCTCGCCATTCACGGCAGCGGACTGTTCGATCCTTACAGTTGTGTCTAGTTCCTTGTCCACGCCGAACATCATGACATAACCGTACTCTTCGCTGATCTTATCGATGTCCTTTTTAAGTCCGGCAAAAGAGTTGGTCAGGAGGATGTAATCGCATCCGGTCTGTTCCGCCAAAATGCTTGATGCATTATTCTTCCCCTTAAAGCCTGTGAAAAGCACCTTATCCATCTAACGCTCCGCAGATCAATATCTTCACAATTATTCTCCCGTAATCTCGAAAACAGCTTCCCTTAATCGTATCTCTTCTCGCCACAATTGACAAAATAATCATAGTAATTCGTATCAGCCCAGGATCCGGCAGTTACATGAACCCTTGTTTTAGCGTCAGGATTATAGAAAGTAGCTAACTCGCACTTTGTAGGTTCCAGATCTGCCGGAAGATAGATGTCAGTTACTCCGCTGCCCCATAAGATTGATACCTGCATGCTCTTTACGGTTGAAGGGATCCTTATCGATGTAAGCGCTTCGGCATAGCCGAATGCTTCGAAACCAATGCTTTCCAGCCCTTCATTCAACTCTATAGATTCTAAAGATCTGCATTTATAAAAGGCGTTATCTTCGATAGTTAATAGTTAGTCTTTCTATCCGCATCTACGTACTTAACGAATAACTGATACGGATTATAACATAACAGGAAAAAGTTATCTGAAAATTGAATTTTGCGATTCCGCAGATAACTTCACTTTTGCGACAACCCCGTTTTTAAGGGGTAAAAATCAGGGAGGGTTCACGTTTTGTGATAGGTTTTTTCTCGGTTTTTACTCGGGTTTTCGGATTCTATTCAGAGATTGAGGTGCTATAATACCTTCCCGATGACTAAATTTAGGATTAGTTTTTATGGAACAGGACGTATGGGAGAAGCTTTCTCCTGAGCAAAAGAAGATACAGTTATATTTGGAACAGAAGAAGACACTCGAAGCATTTTTGGAGCGAGGTGCCATATCAAAGGCTCAATTTGATAAGAGTTTGGGTGATCTTACGTTAAAGATGGGAATGACGGGCCTGACTGAGTAGGCATGTTATAATGACTATATTCAAGGGTGGTCCTTGGATTGAGGTTATTTCAGACAATAGTTTACAAATGAAGTAATAGTGTTCGCAGGAGAATAATCATGGGCTATGCTTTGGTAATTATTGGATATGTAATCTATGTCATTCTAGGAATAAGCTGTCTTATCTGCATTGCAAGTATAATCTCTCATATTGTTAGAAGGCATATCCTTTGGGATCGACAGCAAGACTTGGTGTGTAAGATCAATTGGAATATTCAGCAGAAAGAAAACTCAACAGAAACTGAAGCAATGAAGTTCGAAGAACAAAATGTGTTTAAGTCGATGTCGCATCATAAACACATGATTGTAATGAATGTTGTTAATATTATTGTGTTGATGGTTATTGCTGTCATAGTAGCTATAATAATTGGAACAGGAATAGTAGGTTAAAATCGACAGATAGTACAACTAAGGAGATGGGGATAATATGGAGGAAATACCGTTTTGGGAAGAGACTTATAGAACCCGTGACATAAATACTTTTCCGGCAGAACCGAACGGGACGATTTTGGAATTTGAACATCTCCTGAAAAAAGATTCGGTCATCCTTGAAGCCGGATGCGGGGAAGGTCAGAATGTCAGATATCTGGCTAAAATCGGTTACTGTGATATAGATGCTTTTGATTTGTCGGAGGCCGGAATCTCAAAACTTAAGTGGTTATGCGAAAAAGAAGGGTTAAGTATTAATGCTTTTGTAGATGATCTATCAAAGTTTCATTTTGCGAAATCATATGATTTGGTCATGACATTCGCTACACTTTGCTTTGTCGAAAAGGATAAGTGGAGACACTTTATAGAAGATGCAAAAGAGCATACAAAGCCAGGTGGAATACACATTATTCATAC
>JAIKWL010000023.1 GCA_024684815.1 Saccharofermentans sp.
TGAATATGAGCCTGACCGTCAACGACGTTCTTACGCTCACTTCTTCTGGGTCTTAAGCTTTTTTTCTGTGCCATTTTGACTTACCTCACCTTACTTCTTCTTACCAGCAACTGTATGCTTCGGACCCTTACGTGTACGAGCATTGGTCTTTGTGCGCTGGCCTCTTACAGGGAGTCCCAGTCTGTGGCGACGTCCGCGAAGGCAGCCGATATCGGTAAGTCTCTTAATGTTGGACTGTACTTCTCTCTTAAGGTCACCTTCAACCTTGTAATTGTTTTCGATCTGGTCACGGATCTTCGCAACCTCATCTTCCGTCAAATCCTTGACACGTGTATCGGGATTGATGCCTGTGTTTGCGATGATCACATCAGCACTTGTTCTTCCGATTCCGTAAATGTAGGTAAGAGCAATCTGGATTCTCTTATCATTAGGTAAATCTACACCGGCTATACGAGCCATTTAATGTACCTCCGTATTGGATAATGTGGTGTTAATCTCTATTGAGCACACGTAAGTCAAGGAACTCCGGGTTAGGGAGCAGCCGCCCTTTCGGTACGGGTGAACTAATATGATTATTTATTATAAAAGTGCT
Source organism: Saccharofermentans sp. (assembly GCA_024684815.1). Classification (GTDB taxonomy): domain Bacteria; phylum Bacillota; class Clostridia; order Saccharofermentanales; family Saccharofermentanaceae; genus Saccharofermentans. Next base: position 593 of record JAIKWL010000023.1, read on the forward strand.
TTGCGGGAAGGAGCTTTTATCCCGCGGCTTCCGTTATCACATCGTGCAGGGCTAATTCCGCACATCCGAAAGCCCGTCAAATGAATCAACCCTGTCTCTGCTTGTGCTTAGGGTCGGAACAAATGACCATAACCTTGCCGTTTCTGCGAATGATCTTGCACTTTTCGCACATCGGCTTTACTGACGGTCGTACTTTCATATTAGTACCTCCTGTTGCTGTTATTTTTCCACAACAAATACAGGCGCCTTTTGAGCGCATGCTGAACTATTATAGCAGAATCTATTTGGTTTTCAACTTAAAATTTTAAAGCACCCCGATATTTTCCGGGGTGCCTTTACAGTGCCTGTATCAGGCTTATTATTTCTTTTTTTCGCCTCTCCAGGTGATCCTGCCGCGGGAAAGGTCGTATGGCGAGATTTCCATTGTTACTTTGTCGCCCGGAAGAATCTTGATGTAATTCTGTCTAAGCTTTCCTGACAAATGAGCAAGAACAACATGGCCGCTGTCGAGCTTTACTTTGAACATTGCATTGGGCAATGCTTCATCAACTACTCCCAGTACTTCGATAACATCTTCCTTCGCCATTAATAACCCTCCTCATAATCATATGTTGTAAGATACGGACCCTCATCCGTGATCAGGATCGTATTCTCATAGTGGCTGGCAGGCTTGCCGTCCTGTGTAACTATAGTCCAGCGGTCATCTAAGATCTCTATCTCACGTGTACCCAATGTTATCATCGGTTCGATACAGATTGCCATACCCTTTTTAAGTTTATAGCCGTGTCCCGGTCTTCCGTAATTAGGGACATCGGGATCCTGATGCATTGTTGTTCCTATGCCGTGACCCGTGAGTTCTCTTACGACGCCGTAACCTAAACCTTCACAGTATTCCTGGACTGCATGACCGATGTCGCCGGTCCTCATGCCTGCCTTGGCATATTCCAGTCCTATCCAGAAAGACTTCTCAGTGTGTTCGACAAGAGCCTTAACTTCGGGGGCCACCTCACCTACCATATAAGTTCTGCAGGCATCCGACTGATATCCGTCAAGGATCGCTCCGACGTCAACCGAGATGATGTCCCCTTCCTTTAAGATCCTCGACTTGTTCGGGATCCCGTGAACGACCTCTTCGTTGACGGAAGCGCAGATGGTTCCGGGGAACGGAGGCTGGCCATAGTTGAGGAAAGACGGGATGCCGTTATGACTTCTTATAATGTCATAACAGAGCTTATCAACATCATGTGTGGATATGCCGGGCTTGATCTCGTCTCTGCAAGCCTTGAAGACGTGCTGCAGGATCTTGCCTGCCGCCTTCATCTTCTCAAATTCTTCATCGGTAAGTATCTCTACCATTATATATACCTTTTTCTAATCAGAGTCCTAATTTCTTAAGGCCGGCTTCGATGGAAGCTATGCATGTCTCGGAATCGACATTGTTGTTGCCTTCAACGATGATGCCTCTCTCATTATAAAAATCAATAAGAGGCTGGGTGTTGATCCTGTATGTCTCGAGTCTCTTTGCAACAGTCTCCGGATTATCATCAGATCTCTGGATCACATTGCCGCCACAGACATCACAGATGCCTTCTGTTTTTGTAGGCATGTATTTTACGTTGAAACTTGCGCCGCACTTCTCACAGACACGTCTTGTGGTAACTCTGTCCATGATGATCTCGTCATCACAGATAACATAGACCACTGCATCGATCTTGGCGCCCATCTTATCGAGAGCCTCAGCCTGTGCAATATTTCTGGGGAATCCGTCAAGGATATATCCTTTTTCGCAATCAGGATTGCTGAGTCTGTCCTCCACCATTCTTATAGTGACATCATCAGGAACAAGTGCGCCTTTGTCCATGTAGGTCTTTGCCTCAATGCCCAAAGGAGTGTTCTCTTTGAGGTTGTATCTGAACAGGTCGCCTGTGGAGATGTGGACAAGATCATACTTCTCTCTTAAAACGGTTGCTGTTGTTCCCTTGCCTGATCCGGGTGCGCCTAAAATGATCAAGTTCATAAATAAACCTCCTTATTTGCTGTAATTCTTACGTCTCTTATCTTTGCCTGCAGCCTTCTGCTTTTCTTCTTCAGCCTTAATGGCATTATCGAGCAAGGTCTTCATCTCGATAAATCCTCCGCCGATAAGCAAAAGGGCCACACCGTTATAGAAAATGCCGTTAAAGGCAGGTATAAAGCTTATAGCCATCGGGATCACGCTGATGAGGAGCAGATAAGCACAGTCTGCACTGTTAAGGTTATTGTACATGGACATCAGATACTGTGATGTCTGCTTGCCGGGTCTCAGTCCCTGGATATAACCGCCGTTCTGCTTGAGCTGATTGGAAATATCAACAGGATTGAACTGCATCATCGCGAAAATATAAGTGAAGAAAACGACAAACACGATATAAAGAGGAATAAATCCTACGCTCGTCGGGAAATTCTTTATGCTCTGGGCCCAGCCGATATCGGAACCCGGAACTGCCATAGCTATAATTGCAGGAACAAAGAGCAGAACAGTCATGGAATAGATGATAGGCATAATGCCTGCCTGTGCAACTTTGACGGGAATAACCTGATTCTGCATTCCGAACTGCTTCATTCCGACTGTTCTCTTTGAGAAAAGGATCCTTACCTTCTTCTCTCCCATATTTGCAAGGAGAACAACGAAGAGCATTCCGATCATAAGGAAAAGGCCGATTATCATAAACAGGAGAGCGATATATACACCAACGCTCTCAGCTTCAAAATAGAGCATTACGACTTCACGGGGAAGATTACGGATGAGGCTTGCGATGATAATGATCGTAAGTCCGTCGCCAATTCCCTTAGTGTTAAGGAGCTCAACACACCAGCCGCAGAATGCACTTCCTATAGCAACAGTTATTCCGCAGAGAATGATGGCAACCCAGAAATTGATATTTGTGATAACCGCATCTCTCATGCCTACACAATAAAGGATCGCAAAGACAGCCGACATTGAAACGGAAGCTATCCTCGTATACTTCATGATGGTCTTGGAACCCTCATCACCCAACTGAGCCATGTTTCTGAGCTTCGGTACTGCGAGTGTCAATATCTGCATCAGGATAGATGCAACAAGGAAAGGGAAAATGCCGAGGCTTACTATCGAAGCATTCGAGAGTGCCCTGAATGAAAGCACGTTAATGACCAAACCGGTGCTTCCCCAATCGCCTGCCGCCTTTACGGCAGCATCATGATTTAATCCGGGGATCGGAACGATCGTAAGCAGGCAAAGAACGGATACGATAAGAAAAGTGAAAAGCAGCTTTTTCTTTATCTCCGGTGTCTTAAAGCTATCTTTCAAAGTGCCCATTAAATGACATTCTCCTTAATTACATGTAAATAAAGCGTGTGTATTATATCGCAAATCCGCTGATTTTTCATCAAGAATTATAATATATGCGGAGTTTGCGGAGGATTATCCTCCGACATATATCCTTCTGACTCTCTTTCCGACATCACAGGTGATCTCATAATTGATCGTTCCCAGAGCTTCGGCAAGTTCATCTGCGGACCTCTCTGATCCGAATACAGTAACCTTGTCACCTATGGAAGGTCTGATCTCAAGATCGGTCGTGTCGACCATGCACATATCCATACAGATATTGCCGATAATTGGGCATCTCCTGCCTCCTATTATCAGTTCAAATCCGTTGGAAAGCCTTCTGGAAAGACCGTCGGCATAACCTATTCCGACAGTCGTAACCTCAGTCGGACGTCCGGCTGTAAAGTGTCTTCCGTAACTTATTGTGGTTCCCACAGGAACCGTCTTGACATGAATAACTTTCGCATACCAGTTCATGACCGGCTTCAGATCAATGTCGGTAACGGGCTTTGGACATCCCGGCGGCATCAGCCCGTAGAGGATTATTCCCGCTCTTACCATATCCAGGTGCATTTCAGGGAACCTCAGGATGCCTGCGCTGTTGCAGATATGTCTTTTTGCAAAATGTATGCCTTTATCCTCAAGTTCACCGATCTGGTTAAGGAACTGATCGAACTGGTATCTTGTATAGTCGTCATCATCAGTATCCGCCACGGCGAAATGAGAGAAGATCCCGTATGGTTCGATGCCCGGCAATGTGCAGGATCTTACGATCTCTTCTGTTCCGGATCCGTCTGTCTTAAAGCCGATCCTTCCCATTCCGGTATCAAGTTTTATGTGGATCCTGCATTTCTTTCCCGCCTTAACGGCTTCATCCGATAATGCTTTTGCGATCTCATATGAATAGACGGCCTGCTCGACATCAAATCTTACGGCATCCCTGAATCTTGAGGGGTCAGTAAAGCCTAAAGTCATCATGGGAACATCTATTCCGTGTTTCCGGAGTTCAACGGCTTCATCGATGGTGGCAAGACAGAGACCTGCAGCGCCGGAATCGATAAGCGTCTTTGCCGTCTCCAATGCTCCGTGCCCGTATGCGTCAGCCTTTACGACAGCCAGGATACCCGTGCCCGGAGTAGTCGCCTTCTTTATCTGCTCAAAATTATGCTTCAGTGCATCAAGATCTATCTCTACACATGAACGGTCAAAAGTATTCTCACTCATCTTCGCTGTCCCACCCTGCCTCGAGGTATGCATCCTTAAGATAAAATTCAAGATCTGTCGGCAGCATTGCTCTCCTGCCGAGATCTCCGGCACAGATCTGTCCTGCCATGGAATGAATAAACACTGCCGAGCATGCTGCCTTATAAGGTTCCATTCCCTGCGCGAGAAGTCCCGCAACAAGTCCGGCCAGGACATCCCCTGATCCGCCTTTTGCAAGTCCGCTGTTCGGGACATCGTTTATAAAGATCTTTCCGTCCGGCGTAGCCACTATGGTCTTAGCGCTCTTGAGGACAGTTACGCAGTTATTCCCGGAAGCAAAGCCTGCGGCAAGGTTTTCCGCATCAGATAAGACTTCGGCATTTGAAAGACCGGTAAGCCCTGCAAACTCTCCTATGTGGGGAGTTATAACTGCGGAAACAGCTCTTTCTTTAAGACGGTCTTTAAATCTGGATAAGACATCAGGCTTAACAGGCAATGCGCCTGCATCAAGAACGATATTTCCTGCTTTTTCAAGGAATACTTCCGTAAGAGCTTCCATACCGTCATAATCTCTCGGCATTCCGGATCCGATAAGGACAGAGTCTGCCTTAGCGCAAAGCAAAGCAGCTTTTCTTAAGAGCGCGGCAGCAGGTTCCGGTCTCTTCTCGAGAAGAGCGCACGGCTCGTTGCAGCTTACGGCATTAAGGGTCCTGTCTTCCGAGAACACCTTAACAAGGCCTGCTCCGGATCTCAATGCGGCGCCTGCAGCCATAACGGCCGCGCCGGTCATGTATTCGGAACCGGCACATATGACTGCGGTCCCGAATGTATTCTTATGTCCGTCATCAGGTCTTAGAGGTTTAAATCCCGATATCAAACTGCTGTCTATTTCGTAAATCTCAGCCATTTTTCTCCAGATCTCTGTTAGGCACCAAATCCTCGTTGCGGATACTCCTGATCGAGCTGATGTCGAACGGAGTCTCCTGATATACGTAGTAATTGAGCCAGTTTGTATACATTAATGTTGCGGATGATCTCCATCTGAGGAGCGGACCGTTAGACGGATCATCATCAATATAGTAGTTCTTGGGAAGATCGACATCTTCAAGTCCGGCATTAAGGTCTCTTTTATATTCCCTGTCAAGGGTATCCCTGTCATACTCCGAATGACCGGTAATGAAGAACTGCCTGCCGTGGAGATCCGATACGGCATATATGCCGCACTCCTCGGATTCAGAAAGGATCCTTAAGTCACTTCTCTTCTCCACGTCTTCACGTCTTACTTCCGTATAACGGGAATGCGGAACATAGAAGATATCGTCAAAACCTCTGAAGAGCTTTACGGGTCTTGACCATGTCATGGAGTGCTCGAAAACACCGAAGACCTTCTTATCAAGGACTATCTTAGGGATACCGTAATGGTAATAAAGTCCTGCAAATGCTCCCCAGCACAGATGAAGTGTCGAGTAAACATGCGTCTTGCTCCATTCCATTATCTCGCACAGTTCGGGCCAGTAATCAACTTCTTCAAAGTCAAGCTTCTCAATGGGTGCGCCTGTGATGATCATGCCGTCGAAAAACTCTTCCGAGATCTCCGGAAACGTCTTGTAAAACTTTATGAGATGTTCAGCCGGAGTGTGCGTCGACTGATGAGTCTTGGTAAATAAGAGCTCTATATCGACCTGGATCGGCGAATTGGACAGCGCTCTTAACAGCTGCGTCTCAGTCGTCGATTTGTCAGGCATAAGGTTAAGGATCAGGATCCTGATAGGTCGGATGTCCTGGGACAGGGCCCTGTTCTCCTCCATAACGAAGATTCTTTCCTGTTCAAGGATATGCCTTGCCGGAAGATTATCTGCTATTCTTATAGGCATTTTCTGCCTCCTTTAAATCGAAAATCAATGAGGTCCGATGAATTCATTAAGAATGGATTCCTCGGGAACCTGCTCGGGACTGATAACCGGGATCTTCCCCAGATGCCCCATCAGTTTATTTGCCTTTACAAGTGCGGCAGAAAGATCTGCAAAGGGTTTGCCTGTAGGCGACTTCTCCATGAAGACCGAAGGTTCGATCGAACCTTTCAGCGCCTTGTCCAGCGCTTCGCTGATGTCTCCCATAGCCATGGGAGCGACAATGAGCGTCTCGTATGCCAAAAATGAATTGACGTGGTAATCCGCACTCGTAAGATATTCCTCGTAATAAAGATCTTCCGATTTTCTTATCATCGGCCAGTAGTCGATCGTGGCAAGAGCATGTGCACTCCTGTGACGGTAATCCCTGATTATCCTCCTTAAGAGCCTTATCTCGTTGCTGTCCATAAGCTTCGAATCACAGAACACGTTTCCGTAGGGCATGATGAATACTTTGGAGCATTTATCGGAAGGACATTCACCCGAGATCCTTGAGGATAATCCGTGAAGTCCTTCAACGATCAGGACACCGTCATCACCTAAGGAAATGGCATTGGAAGGATCTCCTTCCTTCTGCTGCCTGATATTAAAATCAAAAAACGGCGGGATAACGGTCTCTCCGGCCAGAAGAGCCTTTATATCATGCTGTATCCTGTCAACATCCAGAGCATCGATCGTCTCGAAATCAGGTCTTCCCTCTTTGTCGCATTTAAGCACCTTGAGATTATAGTAATCGTCAAGGGACAGGTGGACAGCTTTTCTGCCCTTTTCATTTATCGTCTTTGAAAGTCTTAATGTGAAAGTGGTCTTTCCGGATGAAGTAGGACCCGATACGAATATAGCTCTCTTGTTCGGATCTGAAATGATCTCATCACAAATGGAATCGATCCTTCCGACAAATCCGTTCTCCGATTCTTCGATAAAACGCGGAAGCCTTACGGCGCCGAGGGATTCCTCGAGCTCTTCAACTGTTATATCGATTCTGTCCCTAAGCTCTGCCATACAGTCTCCTTTACAGCATCTTTATTTTCGCTGAGGAAAAAACCTCTTGATGATAAGCGTATTAACCAGCCAATCCCATGCATACTGAACGAGTTTTACAGCCAGATATATAAGGCTCGGAATAACGATCGCCGCTATTACCAGAAGCAGAACCGTTCCCACAACATGGACACCGCCGGCCAGGACTCCCAAAACCGTTGAAAAAGAGCCCGCACTTGCCTGGAATTTCTCTGTATATTTCTCAAGCGTGCTGTTGAGATATTTGATAAGGAAATCCTGAAGATCGTCAACCTGTACTGACAGTCTTGGAAGGAGAAGGCTCACAGTGTAGCTGATGATCAGATATGATTTGAAAATCTTCACAGATATGATTGCTAATTTGCCCCACAAGGGCATTCGGTAATATCTGAAGCAGATAAAGGGATTTGCCAGGAAGAGCAAAGTAAAGACGGCAATATGTATAGGTCCGATATTGCCGAATCCCAAAAGACCTTTCCCGAGGATGTAGATATAAAGGATTATCGCATCAACCAAAAGCCCGTACAGAACGAACAAACCGAAATGCTTACGGTTCTCGTAATCCGTATCGCTCCATAGTCTACCAAGTAATAGTCCTTCCAGATAATCCAAAACTGTTCTCTCCTCAGATCTTATATCCCCGGGAAGCAGACCCGGGCATATTAATGAATTTTATCACATTAGAACTAATGCGACTACAAAGACAAAAAAGCAGGTCCCCTGCCTGCCGTATCTCAAAGATCTTTGTTCTATCCCCTGTAATTATCTCAAAACAAAACTGCATCCGGTGGTCTGTTCTATCAAACGCTGCAGGTTCTTCCATTTCTTAGGGAAATGCTGCTCGGCACCGGCTTTCATCCTTGTCTTATCGGCAAATCCGACTTCGATCTTCCATTCTCCCGGAACCGTTGTCTTAACACCATATTCGTCTTCGAGTCCCATGTTATATCCGTTCATCCATTCAAGCATTCCGGATTCGGGCAATTTCTCGCAGATCAAAGCATAATTATTCTCGTTGATGGATCTGGTGAAATTATTATTCCACATATAATTGTCACGCCAGGAGATCACTTTACGCTCAAAGTCATACTTCACCGCATAACCCTCGTTCGCGAAGGTCCTGATCTCGACCTCTAAAACAGTTATGGCTCCGTATGCCTTTGCAAAATCCATCATTGCTCCTTACTCTACCGCGACCCCGAAAACACTGCCCGATGTGGTTCCCACGACAAGCATGCCCTCATATACAATCGGCGAAGCTTCTATGCAGATCCCTGAAGATGTCTCGTCTGACTTGCCGAGGTTCCTCCTGGTCTGTATATAAGTTATTCTTCTATCCTTGTCATCGATCCCTGATTCTGCCCTTATCATGTGGATCTGGCCGATCGAGTCACAGATCACAATATAAGCGTTCCCCTCTGAATCGTAAAAATCGACAGGTGAACTGTAGGAATAGATGTTCATATTATATTCCCAAACCTTGGTACCCAAGTCCCTGTCATATGCAACAACTTTATTACCGCTTGCGAGCCCGTTTGTCATACTAAATGAAAAAATAACGAGATTGGATATCTTGCCCTTGCCTATGATCGGGTTACCGAGGCATCCGCCGCTCTGATCTGAGTCGGAAGATTCGCCGTTATATGTGTAGCATGATTCGGAAGTCTGCCACACCTGTTCACCTGTAAGGCCATTGACTTTATAGATATATGCAGCACCGCAGTATTCACCCGTGCCGCCCTGATTGTCGACCTCAGTTCCCACATAGACATAAGGAATACCGTCTTCTTCACTTATAACCGGAGTGATATCGGAATCGTCACCTAAGACTTTGGTCCATACCATGTTAAATGTATTGAGGTCAAGGCAGCAAAGGTTCATCGTGTTGTCGACAAAATAACCGTAGTTGCCGTATACGGCGATCGAGCTCTCAACACCCATGTGCGTTCCTATGTTGTCTTCGAAAATATACTTGTATCCGGTAACAGAAGGACTTACCGTAACTGTTCCGCCTGTATATGCCGTATTCAGATCAAATGTGTAGATGATGCCGTTCTCACAGGGCCAGATAAGTGTATCAGTCTCCCCGTTGATGATCGGCGAGGAATCAAATGCGTCCCAGTTGCTCCTGTAAGCGCCGTCCTCGGATCCGTCATAGGAATAAAGGAGTGATCCGTCTAACAAAGAATAAATATACATACCAAAGATATCTTTACCGTTATTGTCGGTCTGACCGACATAAAGGATGGGATATCCTCTGGGATCGAGTGCGGGAGTGCCCTTGATCGAAGCTCCGACATCTATCGGATCTCTGGTCTGCTCTCCATTCTGGATATTGAAGAAATATATCTTTCCGTCCAAAGCGGCAACAATGACTTCAACCAGTGTCTGCTGCTGTCTTGCACTGTCGTACATATTCATGCTGCTGCGGAGAGTGGCAGGCCACTCGGCGACCAGAGGCTGGCCGGTCCATCTGACACCTGACCATTCAAAATTCTGGGTAGAAGCAAGCTTCTTTCCTATTCCGGAAAATTCCCACCTCTCGGTAAGTGCTCCTCTGTAAAGATTCGTGTAACCGAAAGAAGCGCAGTTCCTGAAGTTGTTTCCCCTGTATGTGAATATGCCCGGGATTGATCCGTAAAAAACAGGATCGCTCATATATATCGGATTTTCTCTGCTGTATTCTCCGTCAACGATATTTCCGTTGACCATTATCGTCTGATTGATCTTACGGGAAGAAGGAAGACATTCGGGAACGATCTGAAGTTCTTTATTGATGTTTACCGAAGCCAGACCGGGATAAAGGATAGGATTCTGATAATCAGTGATTGGCGGAACAGGTGAAGGTGTCGGCGTTGCAACGGAGATATAACCGGACTGGTCTGTGGTATCCACATTGGCAAGAGTCTCTTTTGCGGTAGCCTTCTTAAAATATACTGCGGCCAAGACACCCGTCAGACAGACAAAAAGGAGAGTGATCACGACAACAAGCGTCATGATCCCTTCGTTAGGGTCCCTTGACGGTCTGTAAAAACTGTTATCAGGCTCGATGTACTGGTCACCTTGCTTCATAAAAGCCCCTCAGAATGTTCCTTTCCAAAAAAGTTAACGATAATTTTAACACGGCTGTAATTTTATCTCAAACTTAAGAGCACCTTAAGAGTACAAATCACAATAAATTTCGGGGATTTTCAGCATCTGTTATAGGCTTTTTGCAAACTCCGCGATCTTATCCAGGCGGTGTCTCATGCCTGATTTTCCGATGGGAGGATCCATCATGGCACCGAGTTCTGCAAGGGAAGCTCCCGGGTTTTCCATATGGGCTTTTGCCGCTTCCCTCAGTTCAGGAGGAAGCTTGTTTGCCTTGCCGGATTCCATAACTCTGGTGATCAGTTCATTTCTTAAGGCAGCCGCTTCAGCCTGACGCTTGGTATTGCCCTCATCACAATTGACGGTCCTCGTGACCTTGCTCTTAACATCCTTCTCGGCACGGATATTCTCGAATTCCATCATTGCCGACGGACTGCCTATATAACTCAGAAAATCAGAGACATCGTCGCCGTTCTTGAAATATATGCCTATGGAATCCTTCCTGTCAGATCTGATGTATCTGATCGAAAGTGCATTAAGAGAAGATGCTATGATCTTTGCACCTGTCTCATTCGGAACCAGAAACTCTATGCGGTAGCCCTTTGACGGATCAGAGCAATATCCGGTACCCCAGAATGCACCCCTCAGAAGTCTTCTGGCATCTTCGATCTTAAGATCGTTCTTACCGGCATCTTCAGCCAAGCTGTTGCATCTTCCGGCAAGCTCCGAACCATTGAGATCCTCAAGTATCACTTTTCCTTTGAGATATCTGCAGCCGATCCCCTCTGATTCAAAAAGCAGAAGTATCAGTTCTGACATATCAGCTGGGATCTTTATCTCAGCCCTTCCGGACTTTGGAACACCTGTCTGGCTTAAGATAAGACCGCACAGCGCAGTCTGTCTCTGGACAGGCTTTTTTACGGCCTTGGTCGCCGTCTCTATCTTAACTCTGACAGAAAAGCTCTTTTCCATCAGGTCTCATCCGCCTTTTTGGTATATCTGTGAGGCTCCTTATCAATATCTCTGTGAGAGATTATGCATTTGATACCGCTCTCACCGAGTCTGGCAGCAATAGTCTCGGCGCAGTAAACGGATCTGTGCCTTCCGCCCGTGCAGCCGACTCCGATATGAACACTTCCTTTGCCTTCCTTCTCATAGTATGGAATTACATATCTGAGAAGTTCGGAAGTCATATAGTTGAATTCAGCTGTCTCGCTGAATCCTTCAAGATAATTGGCTATTTCCTCATCTTTTCCCGTATGATTGCGCAGCTGAGGGAAATAGAAGGGATTTGGCAGGAATCTCACATCGAAAATATAATCGCAGTCGACAGGGAGACCGTATTTGAATCCGAACGATTCCACGATTACAAGAATGCTCTGCTTGTCTTCATTATCAATGATCTCGCCGATATTCTTACAGAGCTCCGCATCGGTCATGAGCGAGGTGTCGATAACGATCGTGGCAACCTCTCTTATATCCGTAAGCATCTTCCTTTCTTCCTGAAGAGCCTGTGTCAGAGATCCTTTTTTCTTAGCAAGAGGATGCTTGCGCCTGGTCTGCTGATATCTGCTTATAAGGACAGAATCAGATGCCTCAAGGAAGATAACCTTATAAGGACATCCTACCTCTTTATCTATCTCTGCAAGAGCCTCATCAAATCCGTCAAGATATTCCTGGGATCTGACATCCACGACAAATGCGAGCTTCGGGGTCGAAAAACCCTCTCCGCTCCTTCCTCTGTAAAAGCTCTTTACAAGATCGGGCAAAACATAAGGCGGCACATTATCCATACAGAAATATCCGCAGTCTTCCAAATACCTGACAGCCGCACTCTTTCCGGCGCCGCTCATTCCCGTCAGAAACAACAGTTCCATAAATTATCCTCCGAAATATCCCACCAGTCTTACTTCTTTCTCAAGTCTTACACCTGAGTTTTCGAATACTTTTTCCACCACATAATCTATAAGTCTCATGACATCGGAAGCATTGGCCCTGCCCCCGTTATTAACTATAAAACCCGCATGCTTAGGTGATACCTGTGCTCCGGAATCATCTATAGCAAATCCCTTAAGACCGGCCTCTTCAATAAGCTTTGCCGCATAAAAACCTTCCGGTCTCTTAAATGTCGAACCGGCGGACGGAACGTCCAGAGGCTGGCTTGCTGTTCTTCTTTTACGGAGATCTTCGACCAGTGATGATATTTCGGTCTTATCACCTTTTGAAAGGACCGCATCAAATCCGAGTATAACTGCCTTTTTTCCTTCGGAATTGAGTTTCTCGAACAGGCTTTTACGGTATCCGAAATCACACTCCGGGCCTTTTATGTATCTGATGCTCTCGCCGTCCCAATAAGTAACTCCGTCAATGAAATCTTTAGTCTCTCCGTCGTAAGCGCCGGCATTCATGAACACCGCACCGCCGCATGAACCCGGGATCCCGCAGGCAAATTCGGCGCCCGTAAGTGAGAGTTCTGTGCAGTAATTACCGAATCTTGCAAAAGGAAGGCCCGCACCGCAGGTGATCTTTACTCTGCCGTCTCCTGATTCTTCCGACTTCAATTCGCTCATATTTCTGGCTATCCTGATGACAAGACCGTCAAAGCCGTTATCCGAGATCAGACAATTGGAACCGTTCCCGAGAACAAATACCTCTATTCCCTTATCTTCCGCCCATTTAAAAAGGCGGGAAACCTCATCCCCGTCAGAAGGCTCGGCAAAATATCTGGCCGGGCCGCCGCATCTGAAAGTTGAATATCCCGCAAGCGGGACGTTTTCCTCTATTCTGAGATCAGCCATCCAAAGTCTTTCCGGGGAATACTCTGGACACCAGATCCTGAGCTGCATTGTAACCCATCTTCTTGACTCTGTAGTTGATCGCTGCTGCCTCGACAATGATCGCAAGGTTACGTCCGGGACCTACAGGGATCGTGACAGAAGGCACCTTAATGCCAAGAATGTCATAGGTCTCTTCAGTAAGGCCTAATCTGTCATATGTCTTCTTTTCATCCCAGAGTTCAAGGTTGATAACGAAGTCGATGTTTTCCTGCTGCTTGACGGCAGATACACCGTATAACTCCTTAACGTCCAGGATACCGATGCCTCTTATCTCAATAAGATGCTTTATAACATCGGGCGCTCTTCCAAGAAGAGTTGTCTCGGATACTTTTCTTATCTCGATCTGGTCATCAGCGATAAGTCTGTGACCTCTTTTTACGATCTCAAGAGCGGTCTCGGATTTACCGACACCTGACTCGCCCAGGATAAGGATACCTTCACCGTTGACCTCGACAAGGACACCGTGCATGGATACGCGTGGAGCAAGCTCCATCTTGAGATATTTGACGAGCTCTGATGAAAAGTCGGAAGTGGCCTGTGATGTCCTTAAAACGGGAGTCTGGTACTTTCTCGCCGCATCAAGGATCTCTTTATGGACCTTGTGGTCACGCGTGACTATGAGTGCAGGTATGTTCTTCTCGAAAAGAGCAGATACCGACTTTGCCCTTTCTTCAGGAGAGAGATTATCCAGATAGGCATGTTCCATGTTGCCTATCATCTGGATTCTGTCGGGACCGAAATGATCGTAATATCCTGCAAGCTGCAGGCCCGGTCTCGTAACATCGGCAACGCAGATCCGTCTGGATTCGATATCACCTGAATCGTATACAACCTCAAGGTTGTATGCTTTCACGATCTCCGATAAAAATACGCTGGAAAAAGGCATCGTGACCTAAGACCTCCTAAAACCTCTGATCAGAATCCGATCTCAACCTCATGTGTTTTGCCGTCACTTGCAACAGGAAGAAGTGTTCCTTCAACATCAGCACCGTCAAGTCTGACCTTTATTCCTTCCTTTGCACGGGCAAAGCCCTCCGGCTTTCTGATATGTATGTCGTAAACAGTTCCCGAGATAGATACCTTGACATCAAGTTTGGTATCGCTCTGCCTGAGGATAGGTTCGACTCTCAGTCCTTCGCTTGTGAACTCAATTCCGAAGCACTGGAACAGGGACAGGAGAAGCCATGTTGATGTACCGGAAAGCGTCGGTCCGATATTCTCGCCTGATTCGCTGTTGTTGTACTGTGTGCACCATCTGGGGTTGCCGCATGTAACGAACGGTGACTTCATTGTGATATAAGGCAGGATCTTGTCGATGATCCAGTAAGCCGTGTCTGAAAGTCTGGAAGCAAGTTCCTTATCTTCAACAGTCTTTGCAGCCTTGAGCATGGCAGAGCATGCCATCATGTTTGCGTGCTTGAATACGCCTCCGTTCTCACGGTCACCAGGATAATAGAGAGCCACATCGATCTTCGGAGCGATCTTCGGATAGTCAACTGTCGAACAGAGCCTGAAACCGTAGGGGGTCTTCAGATACTTATCAAGAGAATCGAGCATCGTGCTGATCTCTTCTTCAGAAGCAACACCTGCAAGAAGTGACCAGGAGAAACTGTTAAGGAAATAAGCGCCGGGATGGCCCTCTTCCACTGCAAGTCCGTCGCCCTGTGCTCCGAGATACTTGATCTCAGGCTTATCCGTTCTGTTGAAAAGGACTCTTGCATAGAAGTCTCCCTTCCAGCAGTTCTCGCGGAGAGTAACGGCAAGCTTGCCGGACAGGTCTTTCATCTCATCTGCCGAAGCAATATCTCCTGTGTTCCTGAACATCGTCTCAGCACAGTCAACGGCAACCTTAAGAAGGAAGCCGTTCATAACGGACTCTGAATATTCGGACTCAAAAGGCTCTTCTCCGTATCCCTTGCCGTCCTTAGCGATCTGCTCTCTGTACTTTTCGATCTTGTCCTTTCCGGAGATACAGTCAGGATCCACTCTTAAGCAGTCATTCCAGTCAGCCTTGTCGATCAGCGGGATCCCGTGCTTGCCGACGGAGATCCTTCCGCTGTATGTGATGATGGCCTTGATTGTATCTTTCAGTTTTCTCTTAACACCGGCATCGGTCTTCTTTTCCCTGGTTCCTGCCATTACGAATTCCTCATCAAGGAATGCATAATCGCCTGTAAGGCCAAGATATCTGTCCAGAGCCTGCAAGAGCCACAGTCCGTCATCAGACCAACGGCCCGGCTCTTTGCCGATCCAGTAGAAGTTGTGGTTCGTATATCCGTCTTCGTAGACATTCTCGATCCATCCGGCGAGCATCTCCTTGACGAATCCGGTCTTTCCCATTCCTGCAAAATAGTACATGGATGCAAAGATATCCTGGATCTCTCTGAATCCGATCTCACGGTAACCCTTCTGTGTCCAGTCCAGAGATCTTGATACGAATGTCTGATAGAAGACCTGGAACGGAAGGTTGTTGTTTACGTATGCCTCGAAGTCCTGATCCTCGTGATTGATCTTCATGTAGCTTGAATACTTTTCAGTAAAGTCGATAACATCCTGAAGATCCTTCTCGAGATTTGTGCGGTCAGCAATGTAATCTGCTACTGCCTCAACTTCCCTTGCTGGAGTCTCGTCAGGAACGAACTTGTCATTAACGCAGTCAGATGAAAGACATGTAGCGCTGTCGACACGGACTTCACCGTTCGCGCCGATGACGAAAGGTGTGGACGTTGCAAAGAATCCCGGGCCTTTTCTTGAAGGCTTGGATGAAAGCGGGTAAATGAACTCCGGTTTCTCGAGACTTCCCGAGCCTACGAAATCAGAATATCTTGCACTGTACTGATCCGGGAAGATATCGCCGTCAGCCGTATGGACCACAGTAGAATTGAATCTGATCTCGTTCTTGGTCCACTTGGGATTAGGATCTGTGCTGATGGCACGGATCTCGTTATCTTCGTTAAAGAACACATTTGACTCAGCAACAACGGTCGAGAAGATTACATCTTCGGAAAGAGCATGTGTCTGCTGTGTTCCGAACATGCCTGTCACGACTATTCTCAGATTTCTTTCTTCTGCCGAAGTGTTCTCGATATCGATCATCTGAGCCTCAACTGCGACAGGAAGACCTTCTCTCTGAGGAACGATAAAGATCGTTCTCTTTATCTTAAGGCCGCATTCAAGCTCATATGTGATGATCGTTCTGTTCTGTGAATGTATGGTGCGGATCTTCTTAAGTCCGTCTGCAATGGCAGCGCCTGACCAGAAGATCTGCTTGCCGTTCTCGACCAGATAGAACTGACGGTTTGCGGGGAAACCGTTCTCTTCGGGAAGATAGTCCCATCTTGTGGCAAGCACCTGTGTATCGGCATGTGATCTGAACGATCCGCCGCCCAGACGGTCAACCGCGCTCTTCGGTGTCGACTGAAGAGGATAATCAAATCCGATACGGTTGCCGATAAGCATATTTGTATAGTAGTGGGGTCCGGGTGAAGGTGTGGAGGGATCACACATCAATTCGCCGTTTGTCGCAAGCTTGCCGCCCCAGGAATCCGTGCTGTTAATGAGTTCGGAGCATCTTTCCAGGACAGCCGGAGCAAAGCCTGCATCCGAAACGGTTCCGTCCTTCTCTATGAGATCCTTGATCCCGTTTTCACTTCTGATAAGGAGGATGCTCGCTCCTTCCCCTGTCGTTTTCGAGAATTGCTCGAAAATAACATCGTCAGAAGACAGGATATTGACCGCCATACTGTCGAACTTAAGTCCCGAGATACCGATAACTACAGGCTCTTTTCCAAAGCGCACATACTGCGCCGATACACCGCCGGTTACGATCGTATCCCCGAATTTGCTGATAAGCAGCTCTTTTGCGGGAAGTCTTTCTCCTCTTGCCTTTTCACCGAAGTAACCCATGTTGATCCTCCAAGAGAATTTTTTCTGTTTTGTTTTCTATATTATTACAGCAAGTAACCCCACGGTCAAAATAAACCACGGGGTCTTGCTTGATCCTACTGAATTAACCGAGCTGTAAAAGATCGGATCTTAGCCTAACAGCACCTCTACCTTATGGGTGTTGCCGTCGCCTGCCACGGGAACGATGCAGCCGTCCACATCATTTCCGTCAACAGTAAGTTTCTTGACGCCCTTATTAACGTGATCAGGATTCTTGATCGTGATCTCGTATGTGTCACCTCTGAACTGACGTGTTGCAGTAAATCCGTCCCATGCAGCCGGGATAGAAGGATCTACTCTTAATCCGTCAAATTCAGGCTTAACACCGAGAATATACTGGGAGATTGCGACCATGTTCCATGCAGCCGTACCTGTGAGCCAGGAGTTTTTGCCCTGACCGAAGTTCTTTGCATCCTTACCGCCGATCATCTGACCGTAAACATAAGGTTCTGTCTTGTGGATGTCGGATGTCTCCTCAGTAAATGCCGGAGCGATCTTCGAATAGTATTCGAAAGCCTTGTCTCCTCTTCCGGCATAAGCCTCGGCACATATGATCCATGCGTTGTTGTGTGTGAAGATACCTGCGTTCTCCTTGTATCCGCCCGGATATGTGGAGATCTCGCCATACTGGATATAGTACTTTGTGAATGCAGGATTATTGAGGACAAGACCAAACTCACAGTTGAGATACTTATCGATCGAGTTAAGTGTCTTAATGTCAGCTCCGACATCCTTGCCGATCTCCGACATAACAGCGAAGCCCTGGGGCTCGATAAAGATCTTGCCTTCTTCACATTCATGTGAACCCATCTTCTCGCCGTTAGCGTCGTAAGCTCTGAGGAACCACTCGCCGTCGAATGCGGATTCCATGGTATTCTTCTTCATCTTGTCGATCTCATCCTGAGCCTTTGCTGCTTCATCTGCCTTGCCCAGATGCTCGAGGATACCGACATATGCAGGGCCAGTGTATGTGAAGAGTGCGGCAACAAATACAGACTCTGCAACCTTTGAGTAACCGCCTTCTGCTTTGAACTTGGGGTTGGTATATGTCTGGAAGCTCTCACCGGGAGTATCGGAGAAGCATGAAAGGTTGATGCAGTCATTCCAGTCAGCACGCATTGCAAGAGGAAGTCCGTGAGGTCCAAGATTGTTTACGATGTGATAGAAAGAAACATCCAGGTGTTCGAGCATCGTGTGCTTTCCGTCAGGATCGTCATCGAAGGGAACGTTTGCATCGAGGATGGACCAGTCGCCTGTTTCCTTGATATATGCAGCGACTGAAAGGATCATCCAGAGCGGGTCATCGGAGAAATCGCCGCCGATATCGGCATTGCCCTTCTTTGTAAGAGGCTGGTACTGGTGATAGCATCCGCCGTCAGAGAGCTGTGTCGAAGCGATATCGATGAGTCTCTCTCTTGCACGTCCGGGGATCTGGTGAACGAAGCCGAGGATATCCTGGTTGGAATCTCTGAATCCCATTCCTCTTCCGATACCTGACTCAAAGTAGGATGCGGAACGTGAAAGGTTGAATGTAACCATGCACTGATACTGGTTCCAGATGTTGACCATGCGGTTGACCTTCTCATCAGGTGTATCAACCTTGAAGATGGAAAGGAGATTGTCCCATGTGGTGCGGAGCTCTGCAAGACCAGCTGCAACCTTTTCAGGAGTGTTGTACTTCTCGATCATTGCATAAGCCTTCTCCTTGTTGAGGACCCATGTCTCTCTTGTAAGGAGACCTTCAGGCTTTTCAGAAGCGAACTTCTTATCCTGGGGATTCTCGGCATAGCCGAGGATGTAGATCAATGTCTTTGACTCACCGGGAGCAAGAGTGATCTTCTTATAGTGTGAAGCGATCGGCGACCATCCGTCTGCAAATGAATCGGATGCCTTGCCTGCCTTAACTGTCTCCGGGTTGTCCCAGCCGTTATAGATGCTTCCGAGGAAAGCATCACGGTCAGTATCGTAACCGTCAATATCGTCGTTTACTGTATAGAATGCGTAGTGATTACGTCTGTCTCTGTATTCCGTTACGTGGTAGATCGTTGATCCTTCGATCTCAACACGTCCCGTCGAGAAATTTCTCTGGAAGTTTGTGCAGTCATCCTGGGCATCCCAGAGACACCACTCGGCCATGGAGAAAAGTGCGAATTCCTTTGTTTCCTGACCTTCGTTGGTAAGTACGACCTGCTGAACCTCACCGTCATAGTTCTGAGGAACGAAGAATGTAACTTCAGCGCGGAGGCCGTTTTTCTTGCCGTTGATCACGGTATAGCCCATACCATGGCGGCATTCATATTCATCAAGTTCTGTCTTTACCGGTGACCAGCCGGGATTCCAGATCGTTCCGTTGTCGTTGATATAGAAATAACGTCCGCCCATATCCAAAGGGACGTTGTTGTAACGGTAACGCGTGATCCTTCTGAGTCTGGCGTCCATGTAGAAACTGTATCCGCCGGCCGTATTGGAGATCAGAGAGAAGAATCCCTGATTGCCCAGATAATTGATCCATGGATAAGGTGTTTTGGGAGTGTTGATAACGTATTCTTTTTGCAAGTCATCGAAATGCCCGAATTTCATGATATATGCCTCCATGAGAAATAGTGATAAATACCACAACATTATAAACTATCACAAAGGTCAATTAAATAAATCAAATATGAACATTCTATGTTTTATGTCGTAATTATGTGCGACAATGATCAACTTTCCTTGCGGCATTTTACCGGATAAGACGGCAGCAACAAAAAAAGCCGCTGCGTTGTGACTCACACATTGCAGCGGCTCTTGAATTAATACTTATAAAACCTGAAGTGCTTATAGCAAGCCTTTCTCACTGAGCTGATCTTCGAGAGCTTCCTTGGCTTCCTGAACGGATTCGAAAGAACCCTCGCAATAAGGACCGACAACAGAATTGAATGCCTTCTGGAATTCATCCTCATTAACATCAAGATTGGAAGCACCGGCTTTTAATGCAGCGTCGAGGAGCACCGGATAAGGATTCTGACCTCCGAGCCACTCCAACGCGAACTTGTCATCAGCTGCGGCAGAAGTCATAAGCTTGACGTTGTTGACGAACTCTCCGTTATTGACCATGTCCTTGAGGTTATCCTCATTTATGCATACCGCTCTGATAACATCTGCGGAAGTGGCTTTCTTATCGCAATACTTGGATGCCATAACCCAGGTGCCGCCGTCAAAGTAACTTACCGGAGCCGTGGTCAAACCCCAGTCACCTGCAGTGGGATTGACTGCGGTACCTTCACCGGGATTAAGACCGAGCTCATATTTTGCAAACTGCAGAGAACCCCAGTATGAGACTACGGATCTGTCAGACATGGAGTCCTTCCATGAACTTGACCACTGTTCGGCACGGAAAGTGAGATCTTCCTCATAAAGAGATTTCGCATAATCGAAAAATCCTTCGAGCTGAGGATCGATATTAAGGCTTCCGTCCATGATCCAGCCTGTCTCACGGGTGCTTAAGAAAGCATTATAGGTCTCTGTATAACCTGATATGAGCTTTACTTCACCTTCGGATGCGGTATTGACGGTTCTTGCAGCCGCAAGAACAGACTCCCATGTTGCAAAGGAAGCTGCGAGCTCATTCGGATCTGAAGTTCCCAGATACTGTTCGGCAACAGATCTTTCATAGAAAACTCCGCAAGGGCATGCCTTCCAGGCAAGGCCCTTGATTACATCTTTATCATCACTGGCAAATCTTAATGTGTAATCGAACATGTTTGTCAGCTCGGCATAATCGATACCCAGATCATTGATGGCGATCGTATTATCCGAAGCAAGATACTTTCTGGCATAGACTTCATCACATGTGAAGATATCAGGTGCCTCATTTCCGTCAGAAAGGACGGCATCAAGCTTTTCGGTATAGGAACCGTCATTATTCGATATCTCTATGAAATCGTAATCGTTGGGCGTAATGCCGGCATACTTTTCGGCAAGTCCGACGAATTCGGTATTGTGACCGTAGATCATCAGTTTGCCGCTGTCCTCGTCTTTAACCTCGGCAACTGTTCTCTCGATATAACCTTCAATATCGGGCTGTGATTCCGTTGTCTCCGAGACAGTAGGTGCTGATGTCTGCTCCGTCTCGACAGTCGTCTCATCAGTCCCCGTGGTCGGGTCGACAACGGGTTGTTCACAGGAGGTTACCGCTCCCGCGATCACAACCGATGACAGCAACAAAGCAAACAGCTTATTTGTCTTCATCCTATTTTTCCCTCACAAATATTTTTTATATTGGTCAGATGGCATTCTATAACACAATGCACAGAAGTTCAATCACATCTCTATGCAAGTGTTCAAATAAACAAGGGCATTTTTTAGGCAATTTTTATAAATCTGTGTCGTCCTGCAATTGCACTACACAAACAGACATGCCGTAACGGTTAAGGAGTTCGGAATATGTATTAATATCAACAACCGTACTGTAGATAACACCATCCTTGATGCCGTAAACGGTAGCAAGAGAGTTTTCCACTGCCTTTGTTGTGGCAGGTCCGGGTGCGATATAGATCATTTCAAAATCGGAAGCAGCAGGGATTTTGGAGTTTTCAACCGTCTCTGTTGTTTCTTCCGTCTCATCTGTCTCTTTGTTAGTTGCAGAATCAATGACAGCCTGTGTCTTAAGGCTGTTCTCGAGTCCTGCTCTTAAGGTTCTCTCCAAAGCTGAAGGATCGTTGCTTATCGATGCGAAAGTAATGTATTGACCAGTCAGCATGTCAAAGCTTGCAAAATCGAAAACGGTCTTCGAGTCTTCTTCGGTACCGTCTATCTCATATGACATGAGCACGGATAAAACACGTCCGTTTGTAACGTATTGGAAATCCACAGTGATACCGTATACTGTCTCAACAACTCCTGTCAGTTTATACTGCGCCTCCGCTTTAGCCGTCATTCTGTTATAAACACCTTCAGCTTCCAGATAAAAACCGTTGACAATGATATTGATAGAATCCCTGACATTCTCATTTGAAGCTTCAGTTACAACCAGCCGGTTTCCTTCAAAAGCGGCAAGCATATTATTGTCGTCATCGGTGTAAGAGCCTTCACCGAATTCCTCTACAGTAACGATAAAAGTATCGGTAAGCTCGATCTCGGTATACTCAGAGAAATCCACTCTCTGAGGAAGCGGAGTGGGAGAAGGTGTGGGCGTAGCAGAAGGTGTAGGGGTAGCAGTGGGAGCAACCGTTGTCTCCTCTGTTTCAGAAACAGTCGTTTCAGGCTCTGTTTCCTCTGTCTTAGCAGGAGCCGTTGTTTCTTCAGGCTCCTCGGGCTGGCTCACAAAAGCGTTGCCGAGTTCACTTATTCCCTGTCCGAGTTCATCTGTATTAATGGTACATGCGGCAAGGAACGTCGTTGTCATGCCTGCAGAAATCAATAAAGCTACGAGTTTGTTTCCTTCGATTTTCATTTTTTCTTACCTCCAAACCTTATTCGTTGTCTGTATAGATAAAATAATATACTCTGACCGTGCGGAATAAAACCGACAGGATAATTATATCCTACTTTGTTCTCATTAAGGCAAAACGATATTCCCGCTGTTTAATGCCGCCGAGAACACCAGTCCTTTAGCGGAAGTGGCTTTCCTGATAACTATCTGGCCTTCGGAACCTGCAAGAAAAGCAAGTGCCGTAGCAATATCATTTTTCCTTTCAGGACTGAATGTCATCTCCATCGGAACGGATGCCTTATTGAGCTTATCAGCATCAAAAGATATGACCTCGGCATCGAGTTCTCCGGCAATGCCCTTTACTATCTCGCTGTCTCTTGCCGAATATGCACAGGCAATCTTACTAACCGCTTTGGGATCAAGAAGATGGTTTACAAGTGATTTCCTGATGGCAGGACAGCAGTAACCCGGATCAGTCTTGACCTTTATCTCGATTCCGAGACTTAATATCTTCGGAACAAGGATAAGATTATTCGGATCTTCCTCATCTCCGAGATAAGTGCATGTGATGAATACAGAGCTTTCAGCCTTTCCTTCCCTGCAGGCCTTATAATGTCTGATAAAATCATCTCTCATGTCATACGGATAGCTGTGAAGTGAATATGTCATCGGATCAATGACAGGGTCAGCGAAAACGACCGGAAGATCCGTATAAACGTCGACCCTTTCACCGGACCTGATGCTTGCATTAACCTTTTCGAGGACAGTTCTGTCATTTACGGACATGCCGTAACGTGCAATTATACCGTCCAGATCACCTGTTATACCGTCCTTGCCTTCAAAGCCCGAAAAACAGAAGGGACCCAGTGCCTTGACTACCGCAGAATAGACTTCATCAGTTCCCTTTTCATATATCTTGCCGCCTCTCCTGATCACAGCGGCAAAACGTCCTTCGGGAGAAACGGCGATCACAGGCAGATCCCTTGTCTTTTCCGTAATTGTCTCTTCCATGGATCTTATCGCAGCTTCCAGAGGAAGGATCATTATGATGGCACATTCCGTCTCACTTTCGGACACGGCAAAACTTCCGGTCATGAGTTCGGTGCCGGTCACATATCTTCCGCCGATCTTGCTTAAGAGTATCTGGCCGGTGCTTACAGCTTTGGGAGATTTGCCGTAACAGATGATATACATGCGTCAAGACCACCTTTTAGTTTTACTGTTTTGGTTTTTCTGATATAACATTACCACTATTGTTAAGTATTTTATCTCAAAATATAAACGAAAGAGCGCGGAGGATTTAAGTATGAAGATAGTTATTCTGGATGGTTCGGCAGCAAATCCCGGTGATATCTCCTGGGGAAAACTTGAAGATATGGGAGAAGTCACGGCATACGACTACACATCCCCCGGTCAGCTCATAGAAAGGATGAAGGGAGCAGAATGCGCCATAACCAACAAGACTGTCTTTGACAAAGATGCTTTCGAACAGCTTCCGGATCTGAAATATATCGGCGTTCTCGCCACAGGTTATAACGTTGTCGATCTTGAAGCGGCAAAAAAACACGGCATCGTCGTCACAAATGTTCCTGAATACGCTACTTTTGCAACCGCCCAGATGACTATGGCACTTCTCCTGGAACTGACAAATCACGTGGGACTTCACACATCATCCGTTATGGACGGCGGCTGGTGCAGATGTCCCCAGTTCTGCTATTTCCTAAAACCGCTTACGGAACTTGCGGGCAAGACAATGCATATTATCGGTCCCGGTAAGATAGGCAGGCGTGTGGCTCAGATGGCTTCAAGCTTCGGTATGAACGTGACCGCCACACCTCACGACACTTCTCTGATCGGCTCGTCTTCAGACATCAACGGCACCACCGCTGTAAGTTTTCTTTCGGCAGAAGAAGGCATTAAAAATGCGGATGTGGTATCACTTCACTGCCCTCTGACTGAAGACACAAGGGAATTTATCAATAAAGACACTCTGAAACTGTTCAAAAAAGGCGCTTTTCTCATTAACTGTGCCAGAGGTCCGGTAATAAATGAAAAAGCCGTAAGAGAAGCTTTGGATAACGGTCTTCTGGGAGGATATGGCGCCGACGTGGTCTGCACCGAACCGATGCTTGATACCAACCCTCTTTTAGGAGCTCCCAACTGCGTGATCACACCTCACATAGCATGGACACCTGTCGAGACCAGGATCCGCCTGATCGATATGGCAGCAGAAAACCTCAAAGCTTTCCTTGAAGGCGCCCCGATCAATAAAGTGAATTAAAAAATCCCCTATAACACGCCGAGGGCATCCCGTTAAATCGGAATGCCCTCGACATGGAATAAGGGATAGATTAAGAAAATTGTCTTATTTATTCGTATACACATATTCCCCAATATGTATACAGCCTGATTGTAACAAGTGTGAGGTGTTTGGTCAAACAAATTTTTTTATTTTTTGAATGTTTTTAACTGGATTATGAATCCGGCAGTGCAAAACGCCACAACCACAAGCAGTCTGACCAGAGGATACGTTATCAGGACATCAGAACCCAGGATCTGCTGCTGTATATTCTGAGCTTCATCACCTGACAGGAGCACGGACCAGAGGACAGGTGACAAAGCACCCGAAATTATCCTTGCGCCGATAAAAGCCGTGAAAAGACTGATAGTCCATTTCTGGGCATAGTAGACAATGATGCCTATCAAAACACCGGCAAAGATCCCTGCCCCGCCGGTAAGAACGGACCGGAGCACGCTGTTCGATACCCTCTCAAAAAGGAAAAAGAAATCGTCATAGAACCAGAAAGCGCAGATTATGGTAGTTACCGCGATCAAGGCTTTCATATAAAGCGAAAAAGCCAGGATTCCAAACCCGATCGAGAAAAGGATAAGCACAATGCTTTTTCCGAGCCCGCTCCAGGCAATTCCGAGATTCCCTGTAATGCCGATCAGAAAACCGCCGATTATATACCCGGCAACACCACCTGCTATTCCAAGGCAGAGCCTGAACATCTTATAGCCTTCAAAGCACATAAGGCAGCCGGCCAAAAGTCCCAGAACCGTGATCACTATATCAGACAAGTTCCAATATCTCCTTTATCTCATCCTCTTTTGTTGCACTGACCAGCCTGACTTTCATTACCGCCGATCCGGGAATACCCTTAATATAGTATGGCATAACACTCCTGAATTCCCTTACGGCAACTTCTTCGGGCAGGTATTTGAGCCTTCCCTCCAGTTCCCTCAGAAGCATCTTTTTTCTGGCCTGTTCATCAGGCGGATCCGGCATTTCTTTCCCTGAAAGGCCTGATGTGATCTGTTCGAAGATCCACGGATTTCCTCTGGCTGCCCTGCCGATCATGATACCGTCACATCCGGTCTGCCCGATCATTCTTTTGGCACTTTCAACATCATGTATATCACCGTTTGCATAGAACGGAATATCAAAATCCCTTACAGCCTCTCTCATAACGGCGATCGCCCGGATTGAACTTTCCCCGTGATACATCTGAGGTCTGGTCCTTCCGTGAACACAGAGCATATCACATCCCGCATCAGCCAAAGCTCTGGCAAAATCAGGCTTTCCGCAATCTTCAGCGTTATATCCGGTCCTGGTCTTGACGGTTACGGGAACCGGACGCCCGGCGCCTTCCAAAGTCCTTTTACATGCTCTGACAATGGATGCCGCTCTTTCCGGATCTTCCATAAGAGCACTCCCGGAACCGGTCTTTATTACCTTGGGGACCGGACAACCCATGTTTATGTCAATGATCGATACTTCTTTAAGAACGGGAGTATCCATGATGGTCTCTATCGCAGCGGAAAAATCATCCGGCTCGCTTCCGAAAAGCTGAATAGCGGTAATTCCTTCCTCTTCCGGAGAGATCCTCATATACCGAAGACTCTTTCCGACACCGTTATACCTTATCGATCTGGCACTGACGAGTTCAGTGGGGCAGTACCCTGCTCCCATACCGTTACAGATGATCCTGAACGGCAGACTGCTTATGCCCGCCATAGGACTTAAAGACACCGGGTTTTGAATCTGTATCTCACCGATACTAATCGATTTCATTAAAACTCCTAAAAATAAAATATACTATGGATAGATTTTATATCTTTTTCTTGCTTGAAATAATAACAAATCAGGGACAAAATAATATCTGTTAACGAGGTGAACTGTTTATGGATGATTGTCTGGTCTATTTTTTTACCGGTTTTTTAGACAGCGGTAAGACTTCCGTGATCTGTTCCTGGATCGGCGGAGAGAACTTCAAAAACCGTAAAGTTGTTGTTATCAACACCGAAGAAGGTGAAGAGGAATATATCAAGGAGAACTACGAGGGCGCTGACCCCGTGGTTATTAATTGCGATACCGATGATGTCACCAAGGACATGACCTTCGATATCGAGGCAAAATATAAACCCGGTGTCGTATTCATCGAATGGAACGGTTCGGTCTCCCCTGCGGAGTTTTTTGAGAAGGTTGATGTTCCGGAGCGCTGGGCACTCGCGGCAGCAATCGTCGTGATCGACGCTTCCACTTACGGCGAATACTTTAAGAACATGCAGACATTCTTTGCAGACTATTTCAGATACGGCGATACGGTCATATTCAACCGCGTTGATGAAGAAAAAGACAATATCCCCAAATTGAGAGGTTCCGTTAAGGCCGTCAATCCCGGAATGAGCATCAATTTCCTAGGAGAAGACAACAAGATAATAAGGATCGAGGACCATCTTCCCTTCGATCTTAATAAAGATCCGTGCAATATCGCAGCTGAGGATTTCGGTCTGTTCTATACGGATGCCATGGATAATATGAAGCGCTATAACGGAAAGCGCATAAGCCTCATCGGTCAGGCTGTCATATTAAGGGAATTCAACGGCAGAGCCTTTGTCCTTCAGAGGCAGGCATATACCTGCTGTGCAGCTGACATCCAGATGATGGGTGTTCTGTGTTTCTACGATATTAAGCCCAACTTCCCTGCCGGCCAGTGGCTTAAGGCCACCGGAACCGTCAGATATTTTGAAGACGATGACGGACAGGGCGGAAAGATCAACGTGCCTTGCCTTACAGTCGAGAATTACGCAGTAACGAGCAAGCCCGATAATGAAGTTATTTATTTCAACTGACAAATAGAAAAGAGGCATTTTAAATGACAAAAGTAGACATCTTCTCAGGATTTCTGGGAGCAGGAAAAACAACATTGATAAAAAAGCTTATTGCCGACGGTTATAACGGCGCCAAGCTCGTTCTTATCGAGAACGAATTCGGCCAGATCGGTATCGACGGCGGCTTTCTTAAGGAATCCGGCATCAACATCACGGAGATGAATTCAGGCTGCATCTGCTGCAGTCTTGTAGGTGATTTCGGTACGGCTCTTCAGGATGTCATAGAGCAGTTTGCTCCCGACAGGATCCTCATAGAACCCTCCGGCGTAGGTAAGCTCTCTGATGTTGTAGCTGCAGTTAAGCGCGTTGAAGGCACAGAGATCTGCGGAACAGTTACGGTCATCGACGCTTCAAAGTGCAGGATATATCTTAAGAACTTCAAGGAGTTCTACGAGAATCAGATCAAATATGCCGGAACGATAATCCTTAGCCGTACCGGCAATATCTCACAGGAGAAGCTCGATCAGGCAATCGCACTCATAAGAGAGATCAACGATCACTCACAGATCATCACGACACCCTGGGATGACTTATCAGGTGTTCAGATCCTCAAGGCTATCGAAGAGCCTCTCACGGCTGCTGATATGGCGGCAGCACTCCTTGAGGCTGAACAGCACGAATTAGAGCATGCCCATCATCATCATGAGCACGGTGAGGATTGCGAGTGTGAGGAATGCAAGCATCACCATCACCACGATGACGATGACGACGATGATGACGATGACGAGCATGAGCACCATCACCATCATGATCACGATGATGACCATGATGAGCATGAACACCACCATCATCACGACCACGATGACGACGATGATGACGATGAGCATCATCACCATCACCACCACGATCATCATGCTGACGAGGTTTTCGATTCCATCGGATTCGAGACATCAAAGCGCTTTACAAAAGAGCAGATCGAAGATGCCCTCAAGGCATTGGACGATACTGAAAAGTACGGCATGATACTCCGCTCAAAGGGTATCGTTGCAGGCGAAGACGGCAGCTGGATCCACTTTGACTTCGTTCCTGAGGAGACGGAAGTCCGCACAGGCTCTTCCGACGTCACGGGCAAGATCGTTGTTATCGGCTCCAAAGTAAACAAAAATGCCGTCAAAGAGTTATTCGGGGTATAAGTTTTATGGGTAAAAGAGGACTGAAGATCATAGTTGTCGGCGCAGGCAAAGTCGGTGATACACTTGTAAACAGACTTGCCGAAGAAGGTCATGACATTGTCATCATCGACAAGAACGTTGACCGTCTGACTGAACTTGCAAATCTCTGTGACTGCATGGGCATAATCGGAAACGGCGCCAGCCATGAGGTATTGGAGGAAGCAGGTGTTGCTTCTGCCGATCTTTTTATTTCAGTTACAGAATCTGATGAGCTTAATCTCCTCTGCTGCACTATAGCCAAGCAGTTCAACAAGAATCTTGCAACTATCGCACGTGTCAGAAATCCTGACTACGGCAAGGAGATACCTTATCTCCGTTCCAAGTTAAGTCTTGAGATGATCATCAATCCCGAGTATGAGGCAGCTGTCGAAGCAGCGCGTATCCTCTTCCTGCCTGCCGCCATCCTTATTAATTCTTTTGCTCACGGAAGTGCGGAGATCGTAAAGATCAAGATCCCCGAAGGCAATGTTCTTGACGGAAAGACCGTTGCATATCTGGGAAGCAACTATACCAACGATCTTCTTATCGTAGGTGTCGAGCGCGGTGACGAAGTAACGATCCCTAACGGTTCTTTTGAGCTTTCGGCCGGTGACATCATCTCTTTCGTCGCAACAAGAAAGGTTTGCCATTCATTCCTCAAGTCGATCGGCTTCAAGACAAATTCAGTAAGGAGCACGATAATCATCGGCGGCGGCAAATCCGCATATTATCTTGCCGACCAGCTTATCAAGACCGGAATCGATGTAAAGATCATCGAAAAAGATCCGGCCCGCTGTGATGAATTGAGCGAGCTCCTCCCCAAGGCAACGATAATCAACGGAGACGGAATCAATGAATCTCTCCTTGAAGAGTCCGGCATAAGAGATGTCGATTCAGTAGTTGCGCTTACGGGTATCGATGAGGAAAACATCATGCTCGCACTCTTTGCAAGGCAGATCTCAAAAGGCATAAAGTCGGTTACCAAGATCAACAAGATCAGTTTTACGGATGTTATAAACCGTTTGGATCTCGGAAGCGTTATCTATCCCAAACAGATCACTTCCGAAGCGATCATAACATATGCCCGTGCCAGACAGGCCTCAATCGGAAGCAACGTTGAAGTAATGTATCATCTTTTCGACGAGAGAGCCGAAGCTATTGAGTTCAAGGTCATGGAGCAGTCCAATGTTACGGACAAGAAGCTCAAGGATCTGAAATTAAAAGCGAATACTCTCGTATCATGCATAAACCGTTCCGGCAAGATCATTATCCCGACAGGTAATGACTCCATCGAAGTCGGCGACAGTGTCATGATCGTAACAAAAAATAAGGGTTTTACCGCTTTGACGGATATCTTAAGATGAACATAAAAATGCTCATTTACATCCTGGGCAAGATCCTTATGATCGAAGGGATTCTTATGATCCTGCCGGTCTCCTGCGGAATAGTATATGGAGAGGCCGAACTTTTTACATACCTGATATTGGCATCGGTTTATATTCTTGCCGGATATCTTGTCTCGTTGAAAAAACCCAAGAACATGACAGTCTTCATAAAAGACGGCTGTATCGCCACAGCTCTTTCCTGGCTGGTTTTAAGTGTCTGCGGATGTCTTCCTTTCGTTATCACCAAAGAGATCCCGTCTTTTACTGATGCAATGTTCGAGACAGCCTCAGGATTCACTACGACCGGAGCAAGTATCCTGACCGACATAGAAGCAATGTCCCACACATCTCTTCTATGGCGTTCCCTGACACACTGGATCGGAGGAATGGGAGTTCTTGTATTTCTTCTGGCAGTAGTACCTATGACCGGCGGTTCCAACATGAACCTTATGAGAGCAGAAAGCCCGGGGCCCACCGTCGGAAAGATCGTACCCAAAGTAAGATCCACAGCCAAGATGCTCTACTACATTTACATGGCTATTACAGCGCTTGAGATAGTTATCCTTTTTGCCTGCGGTATGCCCTTATTCGACAGTATCTGCTCCGCATTCGGAACTGCAGGTACCGGAGGTTTTGCAGTAAGGAATGACAGTTTTGCCTCATATGCGCCGCACCTTCACTGGATAGTTGCAATCTTTATGTTAGTGTTTGGTGCAAACTTCAATTTCTATTACTTTTTAACGACCAGGCAGTTCAGCAAGGCATTTAAACTGAGCGAAGTAAAAGTATATCTTGCCGTGGCTGCCGTTGCGACAGGAGTCGTCTGCTTTTCTATCTTCGGAATCTACGGAAATCTTGAAGAGGCATTAAGACACTCACTTTTCCAGGTGGCAACCTGCATGACGACAACAGGTTTTGCAACGACTGATTTCGACCTGTGGCCGGGACTAGCCAAATTCGTTCTTGTAGCCCTCATGTTCATCGGTGCCTGTGCCAGTTCGACCGGCGGCGGTATCAAGATCTCAAGGTTCCAGATCATGTTCAAGGCTCTCAAAAGAGAGATCGAATCCTACATTCATCCCAAAACGGTCAAGAAGATCCACCTTGACGGCAAGACTGTAGATAGCGATGTTGAACGTTCTGTTGCTCTTTACTTCTTTATTTATCTGATAGTATTTGTCTTTTCGATGTTTATAGTAGCATTCGAAGGGCACGACCTTGTTACAGTCTTTACTTCCGTAGCGGCAACGCTGAATAATATCGGTCCTGGACTGTCACTTGTCGGACCTACACAAAACTACAGTTTCTTCTCGGATCTGACCAAATGGGTGCTCATCTTCGATATGATCGCAGGCAGACTTGAACTTATACCTGTGCTCGTATTCCTCAACCCTTTCACATATAAGGGAATAATCAAAAAAGTTCCGGGGATCAAATAAACTCAGCACTCGTACAAAGCAGGATCGATCTTGGTGTATCTGATTATCTCTTCCATTCTCGGACGGTCAAGATAAGCTACAAGAGAGAATGCTTTGCCTGATTTGCCTGCACGGGCGGTACGGCCTATCCTGTGAAGATAGAGCTCGTTCTCTTTAGGGATATCGTAATTGAAGATGGCTTCTATATCATCGACGTCTATTCCTCTTGCCACTACATCCGTAGCTACGAGCACGTCGAACTTTCCTGCCCTGTACTGATCCATAACTTTGTTGCGGACACTCTGACTTATATCACCGTGAAGGACTTTTGCAGATACTCCGGCCTGTGTCAGCTGCTGGCCGATCTTTGAGGTCTGTGCCTTCGTATTGCAGAATACGATCACCTTTGTCAGATCCTCTTTTGCCATTATCCTGATTATCTTCTTCAGTTTATCCTTCTCAGGACATTCGACAATATACTGATCGATGTCGGGATGGTCTTCTGCTTTAGGCATAACGTCTATCTCTGCACTGTCTTTCATGAACTGCCATGTAATATCCTGTATCTCTCTGGGCATGGTAGCCGAGAACAGCGCTATCTGTTTATCTGTTGGCGTCAGAGCCATAACTTTTCTGATGTCGTTGATAAAGCCCATCTTGAGCATCTCATCCGCCTCATCGAGGACAAGGGTGTAGATATTCGAGATATCAACCAGATCCCTCTCGGCCATATCGATCAGACGTCCGGGAGTTGCAACGATCACCTGTGGCTTCTTCTGAAGTTTCTCTGACTGAAGGCGCATGCTCTGACCGCCTATGAGAGCAACAGCACGGAATCCTTTTATGAACTTTGCAAGACCTTTTATCTCTGTCGTGATCTGAAGTGCAAGTTCTCTCGTGGGACAAAGGATCAGTGCCTGGACGAATTTGGAATCCATATTGAGATATTCGAGTATCGGTATCCCGAATGCAAAAGTCTTGCCCGTGCCTGTCGGTGCCTTGGCAATAACACTGATATTGTCCATCATCAGCGGTATGGCTTTCTGCTGAATAGTCGTGGGCCGCTTTACTCCCATCTTCTTTAATGCATCCATGACCTCTGGTGACAGGTCAAGATCGGCAAATGTCTTTATATCGTCCATTGTTTTCCTTAAACTTATAAATCTTTCCGCAAAACTATATCACACATGAACCTTTATTTGTAGAAATATATGATCAGCATATTATTAAATAAATTACATTAAAAGTTTGTTCTATAATAAGGTCAGGCTTAAGACCGCCGGCTACTTTTTTTATAAGGAGTTCTTATATATGGCAAAACGTGTTTTCCTGATAATACTTGACAGCTTCGGAATAGGCGGCGCGCCGGACGCCGGTAAGTTCAAAGATGAAGGAAGCAACACGCTCGCCGCAGTTCTCTCCTATTCAAATGATCCTTTTCCGAACCTTTCGAAAATGGGTCTTTTGTCCATAGACGGCGAAGACGATCCGAGGATCACGGCATATAAGGATGCCCAAAGCTTTATTCCTGCTCCTGTCGGCTCTTATGCCAGAGTAAGGGAAATATCTGCGGGCAAAGACTCCACAATAGGACACTGGGAGATCGCCGGAATAATATCCGACAAACCTCAGCCGACTTATCCTGACGGATTTCCCGGAAATGTCATCAGAGATCTCGAAAAGGCAACCGGCAGGAGTTTTCTTTGCAACAAACCGTACAGCGGAACGGACGTAATCAGGGATTACGGCGAGGAGCATATAAAGACCGGCAAGCTCATCATCTACACATCCGCTGACAGTGTGCTTCAGATAGCGGCACATGAGGAAGTTGTTCCGGTCGAAGAGTTATATGACATCTGCAAAAAAGCACGCGAGGTCATGTGCGGGGATAATGCGGTCGGCAGGATCATCGCAAGACCTTTTATCGGTGAACCCGGCAATTTCACAAGAACAGCCAACCGCCATGATTTCTCTCTGGCGGCCCCTTCTTCCACGATGCTCGATATTCTAAAAAAGGAAGGCTACGACGTTATATCCGTCGGCAAGATCTATGATCTTTTTGCCGGAAGGGGCCTTACGGAGAGCAATCCGACAAAGAGCAACACGGACGGCATCAATAAGACGATAGAGATCATGGACAGAGACTTTAACGGTCTTTGCTTCACCAACCTGGTTGACTTTGACATGAAATACGGTCACCGTAACGACATTGAAGGTTATTGTACGGCTATGCACGAGTTTGACGATGCTCTCGGTACGATACTTTCCAAGCTCAGAGAAGACGACCTTCTCATCATCACCGCCGATCACGGCTGCGATCCGTCAACTGATTCAACAGATCATTCCAGGGAATGCATCCCGCTCCTGATCTACGGGGACGGATACAATACGCCTTGCAACATGGGCGAACTTACGGGATTTAACAATATCGCAGGGATCGTTCTTACTTCGGTCATGTCAAGAAGCTATAAAAAGAGCTTCTCACCTGATGCAGACGCCAATAAGCCTGATCCCGGAAATATCATGAGTTATGTCGATCTCACAAATCTTAAGACAACAGCTACGATCGACGATATATCTTCTCTGATAGAGAGAGCAGTATCCTTGAAAACGGCCTCTGTCTGCATCCCGCCCTGTTATGTGAAAGATGCGGTCCGCATCTCCAATGGCAGAGTCGCAGTCTGCACGGTCATAGGATTTCCCAACGGATACCAGACGACCGGAACTAAAGTCTATGAGGCAAAAGAAGCCTGTGATAACGGCGCTTCCGAGATCGATATGGTCATCAATATCAACTTCGTCAAATCCGGCAGATTTGATGAGGTGTATGAAGAGATAAAGCTCATAGCAGACTCAGTCCATAAAAAAGGCGCTATTCTTAAAGTTATCATCGAAACATGTGATCTTACAGAAGATGAGAAGATCCGTCTTTGCAAAACAGTAAGTGAGGCAAAAGCTGATTTCATTAAGACATCCACGGGATTCGGCAGTGCGGGAGCAACTGTGGAGGATATAGCTCTCATGCGGAACAATGTATCTCCAAACGTGCGGATCAAGGCTGCAGGCGGCATCAGGACCGTCGAATCCGCCAAAGAGATGATCGAAAACGGGGCTGTCAGGATCGGAGCATCAAAACTTGGCGGATAAAACAAAAATTTTGTTCGTTTTTCGCTAAAAACAGATTTTAGTCCCAATAATCGAACTTATCTTGTGATACAGTACCTTCAGAAAAGAACATTTGATCATTTTTGGAGGTATTTTCTATGTCACCACTCGATATGCTTATATTCTTCTTCTTTATTCTCGTTACCATCAAGGCAGTATCTGTCAGCATAGATTACTGGAAGGATGCTGATGAAGAAGCTTCTCTCAGTCAGACTCATAAGATCAGGCGCAGAACTGCCGTTTCAGGAGCTGCCGGCTCCGTGATCAATCCTTCTGCCCGCATCACACCTATCAAGCGCGCAGATGCAAACATATCGGCATCTGCCGTATCCTCAAAGTCACAGCGTCATTACCATTTGAATGATAAGGGTGCAGCTTAAGTCCCGACCAACGACCGCTCGCTTTTACCATTTTTTCTCCGTAAAAGGGATTATCCGGCCTTGCTTGCCTATACTGTTCTCCACACACCTCATAAAAAAGCAGGGCCGGGATATTTCCCAGCCATACTGAATAATTCAAGCAACTTAAGTATCCTCTGATCAGAACGATACCTTATTCTTACCTTCTCTCTTGGACTTGTTGAGTTTTCTCTCGGCTTTTGACAGGAGATCTGAAATGTCCGGATCCTCGTTATTGAACAAAACGAGACCTGCCGATATCGTGATCTTCTCTCTCTTGCCTTCAATGATGACCGGCTCTGAAGCTGCAAGTTCCACAAGCTTTTTGGCAATTCCCACTGCGGTTATCTTGTCTGTATCAAGAAGCACGATAGCGAACTCGTCTCCGCCGGTCCTGAAGCAGGTATCCTCTTTTCTGACATTGGATACGCAAAGTTCAGCTACACTTCTCAGAACCTGGTCACCGTTCTGCTGACCATACAGATCGTTAACGTGCGTCATATCGTCAACATCGAGTACAAGGAGCGCAAATGTACTGCCGTCAGTCCTTCTCTCATAAAGGCTGGCATATTTTTCAAGTGTCTCATAGAAATACCGTCTGTTGTAAAGACCGCTCAGATCATCAACACGGGCCAGTCTTTCCATCTTGTGATAAGAGCGCTCGAGCTCGAGTTCCAGTTTCTTCTGTTCGGTTATGTCACGGCTGATCCCCCAGGTTCCGACTATCTCATTATTCATATCATAAAGAGGATACTTGGAAGCACTGTAGTATCTGACGTCATCATCCTCACCGAGCTGTTCTTCTATATTGAGAACAGGTTTTCCGGTCCTCATTATCTCAAGTTCTATCTGTCTTGCCCTCTCGGCAAACTCTGGCGGGAAAAAGTCCTTGTCAGTCTTACCGATGAGTTCATCAGGCTTTATCGCGCCAAACTGATTGGCATGCATATAGTTATTCCAGATAAACTTCGAATCCTTGTCCTTGAAATAGATCGTATCCCTTCCATATTTACGAATGGTATCTATTACGAGCATGTCGTTGATCTGCATCTTTTTCCAAAAACTTGCTTCCGGCATTGATCTCACCTCATAAATATTTTTCCGTCAGAAAGGCTTGCCTTCGCCTTCTTTAACATCCAGCCCTTCCATTACAAAAGCCTGATAATATGTATCACAATCAAATGCAGCAGGAGTAAACACACCGGGCTTCTGCCACTTATCCTTACACATGAGCTTTACTCCGGCGATAAGGGCTGTTCCTTTCATATAATCAAAAGCATTAATGTTGTATTTAAGATATGTCTCATCGTTAAATTCCTTGAGGATGTAAGACTTGGTAAGTTCCTTGTCATCCCTCTTGCTCTGACCGGTGATATATATCTCGTAAGAGGCCATTCCGCTTGCCTTCTCATCAACATCCTTAGCGGCATTCGCATCTGACTGCTTGGGAAGGATAGAAGCAAGAAGATCTACAGGTGCCACTTCGACATTTCCGACTTTTACAGGCTTATCTGACAGAAGGCCCAGATCTCTTAACAGATCAAGTTTGTTTTTAGGAGCAACATGTTCCTTCTTCGGCTTTCTGCCGAGCTTAAAATATCTGACACTGACTGCATCCGGGAATTCCTTGAGCAGGTCAGTGAGCATGGGACTTGAAGCAAGATAGACCTTGGTCCCGGAAGCTGACTTGCCTTCGATCGTCATGGGGTCAACTTCAACAACCTTACCTTTTTCCACATAAAAGACTTTCTTGCCCGGAGCATCTTTGAGGACGATCAGCGGAGCCTTGACATCTTCGGAATATAAAGTGTCATCAATATCTTTCTTTTTGCCTTTTGATGTCTCCTTCTTCTCTCCTGAGACTGAGACTATATCTATCTGCTCGATCTTTTTGAAATGATATAAAGATGCATGTCTGATGATAGTATTGGCTGCACCGGGAACAAGACCGGCACCGCAGACAGCAGTCTTTCCGTTTTTCTGGAAATCGCTGAACTTTTCGAATTGTTTAGAAAGAAGTGAAAGAGGTGACGGGAAATCCGGCACGCCGAAAAGTGTTCCGTCTATATAGTCGCATTTAGCCTTGATAGCCAGATTCATTACATCCAGAGCCAGTTCAGACGGAAGCAGATTTACTACAAGGTCAGGCGCGAAGATCCTTACCATCATCATTGCGCCTTCAACATTGTTCATATCAATACCTGAAGTTGTGATCCTGACACCCATGCCGGCTGCCATTTCCTTAAGCTCGTCACAATCTTCTTTGTTACGGGAAGCAAGACAGATGCCGGAAACGTAGGATTGATACCTGCAAAGTTCAGTGAGCAGACGCTTCGTTAATTCATTACAACCGAGAATAAGCACCCTTTTCATTGATTATCCCCAATGTCCTTTCAACAAATCTTTTAATATTTTACTTAAAAAAATACTAATGAGCAAACGAAAGAATACACAAATTTTAGGTCTTTTGTGCATATACCTTGCGCCTTAAACAAGAGTAATATACCGATATCCTAATTTCAATTAAGGAGAACGGTTTATGAAGACATTTACTAGAATCGCAGCAGGTTTTCTTTCTGCAGCTCTTTTGCTCGGAATGACATCCTGCGGCGCAGCAAAGAAGAAGCTCCAGATCCTTGACACTGCCTATGCTGTTGAAGATTACGCTATGGCTATCAGCAAGGACAACGATGGACTCAAGGCAGCTATCGACCAGGCTCTTGCAGAACTCACAGAAGACGGCACTATCCCTTCTATCATCGAGAAGTACATTCCTTCCGGTGCTTCTATCGAGAAGAAGGAATCTGTTGATTCCGCTTATCCCGAGTTCACAACGATCAACGAAGGCAAGCTCATCATGGCTACAAATGCTTTCTTCCAGCCTTATGAGTATCACGAGGGAGATAACATTGTAGGTATCGATCCCGAGATCGCCAAAGCTGTAGCCGACAAGCTCGGTCTTGAACTTGTTATCGAGGACGTTGAGTTTGATTCCATCATCGCAGGCGTTCAGGCAGGCAAGTATGACATCGGATGCGCAGGCATGACGATCACAGAGGACAGACTTAAGTCCGTTAACTTCTCAACACCTTATGCAACCGGCGTTCAGTCTGTTGTTGTAGTTGAGGGTTCAGAGATCACAGACGTTGATAAGCTCCTTGCAGGCAGCTATAAGGTTGGCGTTCAGACAGGTACAACAGGAGACATCTATATGTCTTCATCACCTGAGGACGGCGGTGTCGGTGAAGACAGAGTTGAGCGTTTCGCAAAGGGTAACGATGCGATCATCGCACTCCAGTCCGGCAAGATCGATGCAGTCGTAATCGATAACGAGCCTGCTAAAGCATTCGTTGCAGCAGCCAACAAATAATCGATCTGACAATTCAAAATGAATCAGGGTGTCTTCAAGAAGGGACACCCTTTTCATTTTCTTTTCGAAATGATTTGCCGACATATTTACATATTGAGACAAAGCTTATCCTTATTTATAATTATAAATACTTCCCGGAGAGTAAAACTTTAGAGTTAGAGGGACATTCAATGTTAACAAAAAAAGCCAATCAGATACTGATCTTCGGCATACTGTCAATCGCATTTTCGTGGCTGCCGGCAGCAGGTCTCATACTTGCCGTGATCACTTTTATCCTGTTTTTATCTGATAAGACCGTTAAGTCCAGTATGAAAGCCGAGATAGGAAGAACTCTTGCCATAATCGGTCTGATCGTTAACCTTATTGCCATTGCTTATGTACTGCTCTTTATGCCTTTAAACAATGCGCCTTCGGGACTGATATCACTCCGTGAATCTTTTTATGCGACATCATTTTATTCGGATTTCGAGAACAATTTCATAACAGAAGACCGTTATAACTATATCTTCAAAGGTCTTGTGGTCACATTCGAAGTAACTCTGTTCGCTGTCCTTTTGGGAATAGTTCTGGGCGTTATCGTGGCTCTCGTCAGATCTTCTTATGACACGATGAAGGACGAACTTAAGGGCGGGTTCGGCAAAGCTCTTCTCTATTTCTTCTATAAACTTTGCGGAGTTTATCTTACTGTCATCAGAGGAACTCCTGTAGTTGTTCAGCTGATGATCATTTATTTCGTTATCTTTGCATCATCAAATAACAAGATCATGGTTGCCACCCTCGCATTCGGTATCAACTCAGGTGCATATGTGGCTGAGATCATCAGAGGCGGAATCATGAGCATAGACAAAGGGCAGTTTGAAGCCGGCCGTTCCCTTGGATTCGGTTATATAAGGACTATGGCTTTCATCATCATTCCCCAGGCTTTTAAGACTGTGCTTCCCGCTCTTGCAAACGAATTCATCGTTCTGATCAAAGAGACTTCCGTATCAGGTTATGTCGGACTCCAGGAGCTTACCAAAGGCGGAGACATTATCAGATCCAGAACCTACTCTGCGTTCATGCCTCTTATAGCTGTTGCTATCATCTATCTTGTGATCGTCATGTTCTTCAGTTGGCTTGTATCGCTGCTCGAAAGGAGGCTCAAGAACAGTGAGCGCTGATAATAACGTAATCATATCCGTAAAGGATCTTAAGAAATACTATAACAACGATGAGGTCAAGGCCCTGGACGGTGTTACAACGGATATCAAAAAAGGTGAAGTTGTCGTAGTCATCGGTCCATCCGGTTCCGGCAAATCGACCTTCCTCAGATCTCTTAATCTGCTTGAGCGCCCGACAGGCGGCACCATCACTTTCGACGGCAGTGATATCATGTCTCCTTCGACTGATATCAACAAGCTCAGACAAAAAATGGGAATGGTATTCCAGCACTTCAATCTGTTCCCTCACCTCACGATCCTACGCAACATGACTATAGCTCCAATGAAGCTTCACGGTCTTTCAAAAGAGGATGCCGAGAAAAAAGCATACGCTCTTCTTGAAAGAGTCGGACTTGCTGACCGTGCAGGAGCATATCCTTCACAGCTTTCAGGCGGTCAGAAGCAAAGGATCGCCATCGTAAGAGCTCTTGCAATGGATCCCGAAGTCATGCTTTTCGACGAGCCTACAAGTGCTCTTGATCCCGAGATGGTAGGAGAAGTTCTTGATGTTATGAAGAATCTTGCCAAAGCGGGAATGACCATGGTCTGTGTTACTCACGAGATGGGATTTGCCCGTGAAGTCGGTACTAGGGTTATATTTATGGATTGTGGTAGAATTATCGAAGAGAACACGCCTGAAGAGATTTTTAATAATCCACAGAACGACAGGCTTAAGTCATTCTTGCAGAAAGTATTGTAATCAGGAGGGGACATTCTATGTATTGTGAATCATGCGGCTCATTTATTCCGGACGGTCAGTCATTTTGTTCTAACTGCGGATCACCTGCACCTCAGGTAGCACCACAGCCCGTTGCTCAACCCGTTCCTTTTGCTCAACCTGTGGCTCAGCCTGTTCCGGTTGCTCAGCCTGTAGCTCAGCCGGCAGTTCAGCCTGTAGCTCAGCCCGTTGCTCAAAGCATTCCTGTTGCACAGCCTGTAGCTCAATCCGTTCCTGTAGCTCAGCCTGTTGCTCAAGCTGTACCCGTAGCACAGTCCGTTCCGGTTC
The DNA here is from genome assembly GCA_024684815.1 of Saccharofermentans sp. GTDB lineage: Bacteria > Bacillota > Clostridia > Saccharofermentanales > Saccharofermentanaceae > Saccharofermentans. Next base: position 41,627 of record JAIKWL010000023.1, read on the forward strand.
AGCCTGTTTATCAGCAGCCGGTATATACCCAGCCTGTTTATACTCAGCCCGTCATGGTTGCAGCCGCACCGGTCAAGCGCGGAAACGGCGCTGCAACTGCGGGATTGGTATTCGGCATCCTTGCTCTCGTTTTATCCTGGATACCCGGATTCAATATTTTTACCACTGCTTTATTCGGTCTGTTAGGTCTGATCTTCTCTATAGTCGGACTTGTAAAAAAGAACGCCGGCGGAAAAGGCAAGGCTGTCGCAGGCCTAATCCTCACCGTACTCGCTGTTATCGTTACGATCGTCTATTATGTTGCTATAGCTTCATATCTGACAAATGAGCTCGGAGATCTTGACGAAGATACTGTCTATTCATGGCTTGAGGAATTCGAGACTATGGATATGTATGACACAGCATTCGATTACACTGATTCCGATTTCTATATCAACGGCGACTACGTTACCACAGAGAACGGTTATGTCAGCGGTGTTCTTCATATCGACACCTATTTAGTAGATTTTAATTAATCTTATCTGACACTTTCCTACATTCAGAAAAGATCAAGAAGGAGATATTATGATCTGTGAATCCTGCGGTGCCACTATTCCTGACGACGCATCTGTTTGTCCCGAATGCGGGGTGTCCACATCTTTATTTCTTGAAAAACCTGTTCTTCAGACAGTAGCTCAGACTGTTCCCGGCTTTGTGAAAAAATCGGGAGCTGTATCTGCCGACCCTGGTCAGACCGAAGAACTTCCAGCCGGGAATCAGGAGCAGCCGGTTAACAGATCTAACTCTTCCGCCTATCAACCTGCCAAAAAGCAAAACAGTGCAAGATCCGGATCGGATAAAAACGGATTTGCTACTTTGAGTCTGGTTATCAGCACCGCAACTTTATTGATCGGTGGTATTATCCTGCTTTTGTGGATCTTATTGAATATCTGGCTGGATATATTCAGCCTGTATACTTATTTCATGTTTGCACTGCCTGCAGCATTTTTATTATCAATTATCGGTATTATTTATTCTATCAAAAATCCGAAGACCGCATTCAATGCATATTTAAGTCTTATCTTTTGCTTGCTTGCAACTGCTCTGTTTTTCTATGTTTTCAAGTTCTGCATAGTGCCTCATGTTATGAAAAGTGTTTCCGGATTCCTTATTCCGGGTATGCAAAGATTTATTTTTAATTAGTTTTCAGCAGAAATACATGTATTTCTTAATCAGATAACAAAGGAGAAAAAATATGCTTTGTGAAGCCTGCGGTTCCACTATTCCTGATGATGCAGCCACCTGTCCTGAATGCGGAGTTTCCACATCTTTATTTCTGGTAAAACCTGCTCTTCAGACAGTAATTCAGACTGTACCGGATTTTGTTAAAACACCGGGCTCTCAGCCTGAAGTTCAAACAGATGATATGCCGGCTAACACTCCTGATACTCAACAAACCTCCGTTCAACAACAGGTTGCATCTGATACTGCTGAAATACCTGTAAATCCAAAAGTCCAGCAAGAAGCTAATCAACAGCGCGTTATCCATAAAAACACAAAGAGAATAAATGTCTCAGTATTTATCAGTCTTTTCCTTGGTATTATAATTTTGTTCACAAATATCTTGTTTGCACTGGGTTTCTCGGGATCAGAGAATTATTATCTCTGGATTTTTGTTGCTTGGATTGTTGATTTAGTATTCTCTTGTATAGGATTATCAGAAAGCAAGTCTATACCGGAAAGCAAGCCAATAGCTATTGCCGGTTTGATTATTTGCATTATTGATTTCATCATTACTATTCTTGTTTTTTGGTTTGTTATTTTGCCAATAATGATGAGGCACATTTTTGCTTCTTTACCTACGGGATTCCCCTCAGGGCCAATTTAAAAATTCCTTTTAAGAGAGTTGTATTATGTATTGCGAATCATGCGGAACACCGATCAATGACGGTCAGACATCCTGTTACAAGTGCGGAGCGCCCGTCCTTCCTGAATTAGTCCAGTCAGAAAGCAAGGACAAAGTCCTTATTGATCTTACGGCTGCAGAACAAAAGCTCCCGCCGTTTGTTCAGGCACAGTCTGATGTTCAGCAGGCTGCAGCACAAAAAGCTGCAAAGAAAATAAACGTCTTCGCATATATCAGTCTTTTCCTCGGTATTATAGCTTTGATCTTAGTTATTTTGTCTGCGCGGGGAAACTCGGGAACAGTGAGTCTTTTTGAATATGCTTTTTTTGCTTTGTTTGCTGATATAGTGTTCTCTATAATAGGATTTATTAAAAGCATGTCAATTAAAGAAAGTAAACCAATAGCTATCGCAGGTTTGATAATTTGTATTATCGATTTCATTATTACTCTTCTTGTTTTTGCCTTGATAGTTTGGCCTATAATGTATCAAATGTTTTATCAATTTACCCATAGTGGACCATTTTAATATTTTCTGTTTTCGGGAGTTGTATTATGAATTGTGAATCATGCGGAACACCAATCAATGAAGGTCAGACTTCCTGTTACAAGTGCGGAGCGCCCGTCCTTCCTGAACTAGTCCAGACAGAAGAAAAGGATAAAGTCCTTATTGATCTTACGGCAGCAGAACAGACGATCCCGCCGTTTGTTCATGCCCCCGGTTCTGAACCGGAAATTCAAGCAGATACCACGCAGACTCAAACTCCTGCTAATCAACCCGACGCTCCGCAGAAGGTTGCGTCTGCTACGGCAGAAATACCTGTAATATCAACAGTTCAACATAACACATATAAGAAGTCTGCAGCACAAAAACCTGTCAAAAGAGTTAACGTCTGTGCATTTATAGGCCTTTTCCTTGGTGTAGCAATTATGCTTATAGAGATTTTAACTTTACTTAAATTATTGGACATCAGTTATTTGCATATTGGCATGCTAATTGCTTGGATTGCAAGTTTTGTGTTCTCATTAATAGGATTAGTTATAAAAGGGAATAAGCCAATAGCTATTATTAGTATTATTATATGTGTTTTACATATAGTTCTTTTTTATTTTATAGTTAGGTTTATTCTCATGCCTGAGTTTTTTGAAAGAATAAAAGACATGCTTCCTCCGCCCATGCCGGGGGTTATTTAAACTGACCATAGAGAATCAGACATAAATAAAATTTGTAAGTTTTTATCTTACTATGAATAACTAAAAAAATGCCCGGATCATTTCCGGGTATTACTTTTTCTTTTTCCTTAATGTCTCATCGTAGGAATAATACTGTTCTATAAAGTCTTCACCTTTTTGCTCTTCGGTAAAGGACAGACCGGGATAGCCCAGCTGTCTTAAGACTTCATAGATCGCTATGGCGCAGGCATTTGAAAGGTTAAGACATCTGCAGTCGGCATTCATGGGGATGCGGAAACACCTGTCGAGATTAGCTCTTAAGATCTCACCCGGGATGCCTGTACTTTCCTTGCCGAATATCAGATAGATATTGGAATTCTTTGAAGCTTCGCGGAAATCGATATCTGACGGAGGCACTTTGCCGTACCTGGTCATGAAATAATATTCGCCTTCGTTCTTTTCCGCAAAGTCATTCCACGAGTCATAGAGAGTATAATCGGCCCATGTTATGTGATTTGTTGAGGCTCTTCTGAACTCGGGATTATCTATATCAAAACCGACAGGACCTATTATATGAAGAGTCGTACCTGCAGCCACACATGTACGCATTATATTACCGGTATTTTGAGGGATCTCCGGTTCGAAAAGAACTACATTGACCAGATTGTTACCAGTATTTCCCATTAAATGCTCCGTAAAAACATAGATGCTTATCTATATAATTGTTTTGCCGTAATGTTTTTATGCCTTTTTCGCAGCAACTTTGCTCTTGCCTTTTCCCTTACCCGTCTCTTCAGGTTCGGTATTATCTGCAACCTTAAATGCGATCTGGTTGGATTCGGCTGCAGCCTCGGCTATATTGAGCATATGATCTCCCAGACGCTCGAAGTCTGTAAGCATTTCCGAATAGATAACGCATGCATCACCTGAGCATACACCGGACTTAAGTCTCTCGAGCTGATGTTCTCTGTAGTCTTCGGTCATGTCATCTATCTTCTGCTCCATCTGAGCCATCTTGATATGGACAGAACCCGGTTTGCTGCTGAACAGGATATTATAAGCATCGCTGGTCGTCTTTACCATCTGGGCGACTTCCGCTCTGGCCTTTTCTGAAAGCTTCAATCCCTTGCTCTCAAGAAGATTTGCATAACCGGAGATATTTGTCGCATGATCGCCCATACGCTCGATATTACCCGTTATCTTAAAAAGCGCACTCATGGTAACGGCATCTTTCTCAGACATTTCGAAGACCATGGCGTGTGAGATGTAATAGGAGATCTCCTTATTAAGATAGTCAACGTACTCTTCCGTATCGTTGATCTCCTGCTGTTTCTTCTCATTGTTATCGAGAACCGTTTCTATACTCATCTGGACATTTCCGCCTGCCATTACGAGCATCCTGCTTATTTCACTGCAAAGAGCCCTAATAAGGACTTCCATGCCGAGTGAATTCTGTGTGTTGAGCATTTTAGGACTGAGATATTTGAGGTACTTTACACCCTCTGATTCACCGCCCTTTGAAGGAACAATGAGCTTGACCAGTTTGACGATAAGACCGCCGAACGGAAGAAGGATTATCGTTGAGGCAAGATTGAACACAAGATGCATATTCGCAAACTGTCTTGCGACATCGTTCGGTGACAGAGCTCTTACCCAGTCAGCTACGGGAATCAGATAGTAAGCAACCGTGAATATGGCCGTCCCGATAACATTGAACATCATGTGGAGCATGCCGGCTCTTGTGGCATTGCGCGAACCACCTATTGAGGCGAATACTGCCGTAACACAGGTTCCGATATTAAGTCCGAAGATTATGAACATGGCCTGCTCAAGACTTATGAGCTGGGCACCCGATGCAGACATCGCCATAGCCTGCAAAACACCGACACCGGCAGCAGAACTCTGGATAATGATTACGAAGATGATTCCCACGACAATACCGATAAAAGGATTGTTGATCGACGAGAAAATGTCCTTTACTATATCAAGTTCGCTTAGAGGTGCCATGGACTCTTTCATCAATGACATGGCAACGAAAATAAATCCCAGTCCGGCAATGGCTTCGCCAATGCTCCTGAGCTTCTTATTCTTTGTGAGAAGGCAGAAGAAAGTACCTAAGAGAGCAATGATGGGGGCAGCAGCTCCGACATCAAAAGCTATAAGCTGTGCAGTGATATTCGTACCGATATTGGCACCCATGATTATCCATAATGCCTGATAAAGGTTCATGAGTCCCGCATTAACAAATCCGACTGCCATAACCGAGGTAGCTGTTGAGGATTGGATCAGTGCCGTGATAAATGCACCTACCAATACACCTATTACTCTGTTTCCCGTGAGCTTGGCAAGGACATTCTTAAGCTTGTCCCCTGCTATTGTCTGTAAACTTCCGCTGGTGATCTTGACACTATACAGGAACAACGCCATACCGGAGCAAAGCCCCAATAACGACGGCCAAACATCTACCATAAAACCTGCCTCCAATCGGCTAACCAAATAAACCCGTTAAAATACACACATAATAATATTGATGAAGGAACGAGTTTTCAAGGCTTTGGATTAAATATCAAAGTCTTTTACGGTTATCAGGAGCCTGTTTTGTGCAACATATAGATGGCGGTCTATTTATTGTCCGTTTCCTTTTTGCGTCTGATAAAGAACACCATTATGGCAATAACCGCAACACCTGACAATGACAGGAGTGAACCCTGCAGGAGATATGGGTATTTGTATGTAATTGTCGTCTCACCTTTGTCGACATAGACCAGTCTGTTAAAGGCTTTGTAATTGCCGTTAAAGATATCATGATCGGCAATGGAAGTGTTGACACCGTCTTTCGGGGAAGAAACAGTGATCGAGTTGCCGGAATGAGTAATATCTATCGGTACAACTTCTCTTACCGGAACTTCATACTCACTTGTCTCAACTATGCCTGCGAGAAGAGCACCTATGGTCCTGTCCTTGGTAAGCGCATAGTAATATGTGAGATTGAAAGCAATGAAGTTGATATTATCGTTAGTTCCTTTGCCGTAGAACGGGAGAGTCTCACCAAGGACTTCCGAATAGCCCTGAACTTTGGTCAGGCCGTTGATATAGACTGTTCTCCACTGCTTTAAATCATTGGGGAAGAGCGCAATTTCAAGATCTCCCATGAACGTTGTCTTAAGTGCAGGAAAACCGTTATCGAATTCAACCGACTGGCATTCTACGTCGAGGAACCTGTATGTTCTGCTCTCAGCATTTTCGGGGATTCCGTCAGCAAGGACATAAACCTTGGTACCTGCTTCGGCAGCTCTGGTGATCAGGTCTTCAGCAGCGTGGATATCGTGATATAAGAAACCGTCAAGATAGATAATGTTATAACTTGAAAGTTCTTCGAATGTGAAGTCGTCGATATATTCACTGGGTGCCTCACAGATCGTCGGGAACATCATGGAGATGTAATAAGCACCATTACCTATAGCCAGACCGTAATAATCACTGACTGTGCCGTATGTGCCGGTAACATCCTGATGATGGTAGACGACATAAATGCCTTCCTCGTATTCTTTTACATATCCTCTTAATGTGGCTGCGGCATCAGCTTCTATCTCGTTATAAGGTTCCTTTGCTGCGGCATCCTTTTTGATAAGGACTGTATCACAGCCGAATTCAAGGAGTCTGTCAAACAGGAAGTAATAGTAACCGTTGTCGAAAGCTTCGTTTATCTGGGCAATCTGGAGGGATGTTGAAGCAGCCTCCCAGCCCTGACCGAACAACTGATCTACAGAGCTCTCATAATCCGTAAGATAGAATACACCGTTAAACAACGCTTTATTGCTGTCAATAAGAGCTATCCTGTTATCAGTGATCGACTTGGCTTCGTCAATGAGTGTGTTTTCGGTCATGTTCTCGAAGTAACCTCTTACTGTTTTAGGATCTGTCGCATCAGGTCTTAATGTAAGAACAGACAGGAAACAATCAACAGTCAGCAAGGTTGAAACAGCAACAACAAGAGGTTTTTTGAGGCTGTCCCATTCGAGCATCGAGAAAAGGATCATTGCAGATGCGATCTGAAGGAAACGCATCATCCACATCAATGAACCGCCGGGGAGCATCTTTATTATAGGAGCGGCCGTGTTCGAAGTCAGCAAGACAATAATTATTGCGGTAATAAAACCGGCGCGGGCACGTTTTTTGCTTGCAATGGCTCCGAACACGGCAAAGATAAAGGAAATTATTCCGAAATAAGAAGCTGAATAGCCTTCCTTAAATTTCTTTACAGGATTCAAAGTGATAAATATGCTCTGGAAAAAGCTCTCGGCAGCCTGACTTGCATTTGAAGTGTTTGATGCAAGGCCGCCCTTAAGTGCGGGCAGGAGGAATACGCCGCACAAAAGGAAGCCGGCCAATACTGCAACAATAATTTCCAGATCTCTTTTACGCGATCTCTGAAGTCTTCCCGAACCGGTAAAACAGCAGAGTCTGTATATAAGCAGATAAATAAGACATGCCAGAGCAACCATGCCGGTGTAACCCACATGGCATGCGCACATGGCAGAGAATGTAAGAGCAGTTCCTATGAAGTTCTTTACACCGCCCTTTTTCAGATACTCGTTGATAAACAGGAACGACAGAGGGAAGATCGCCATGATAAGGCTTCTCGGCAGGTTGCCCTCTGCAAACAAAACGTACAGGCTCTGAGGCATAAAGAACCACAGAACACCGATGACAGCTCCCGTAACAGGTCTGTTCTTGATAAAACCGGTTATATTCCAGGTAACCGCGCCGATAAGATATATAAGGCCGCAATAGACCGCAAATCCTTCAAAGACGTAGTTTTCCGTAAATATCCCCGGAAGGCTTCTTGCAATAAACTGGCAGAAAGCCATAGCGTATGCCGCAACAGGCGGCCAGTAACGCATAAGCTCAACGCCGTTATACCATACAGTGTTATAAAGGGGCCACAGATCGCCCGAGGAAACGGAATTAAGGATCCAGTCTCCTCTATATACGTGATACATCGAGTCAGAACCCTTGAACAGGATACTGCTGCGGCTTACAAACCAGATAACAGCTGCACCTATTATCAGGTTTATCAGTAAGCTGATGATTAATGTTAATGTCTTTCGGCTCTTAGTCTCCAAAACCCTTCTCCAGTCTTGATACTGCTGCTTCAACCTCGTCTGAGGTATTTCTGTCTCCGGCACCTTCAGCTTCAGGGAATCTTACTCCGTAAGTTCTTACAGGTGTCTCACTGCCTTCAAATCTTCTTAAGTGGTAGTTCATAGGCTTAACCGCTTCAGCGATCTGTGCCGCAAAATACTCGGTTATATTTTCCAGTGAAGGGATGATCGCATTGAACGGTTCATGATCGTTCATGATCTGATTCTGATAAGGCTCAAAGATCTTCATTATCTGCTTCTCAGGCTCAGTGAACTTAATGATATCCGAACCGGTCGTATATACTGTCGCAACGAACTCCCATGTGTGGGGATGCACGTCGCCCTTCTTTCCGTCAAAGACCACGAAGTGGCTGGCATTAAGATATGCTTTTATCCTGTAATATCTGAGCATTTATTTACCCTCCCCTGTTTTGCATAAAGCTTCGTAAACTGCAACTGCATCTGTTTTCTCATCAGCTGTATAGGCAACGGTGCCTTCAGGTATAGTCTCCTTCGGGATCTTCTGTTCAAGTATCTTCATCGACTCCTCGGCATTCTTGCCTCCGAACAGGAGCATAAATCCGTCTTTGCAATATCTGAGCCATACCACCTGCTCACCTAACAGTTTGCTGTTAGCCGAGTAGAAGCTCATCATGTGTTCTGTATCGAGCTTCATCTTTATGAATGTACAGGGATAGACTTTTCTTTCATCGATCCTGTGAAGAAGTCTCATCACCTTGCCTTCACCGGTGATAATGGCTGTCTGGCTCCTGCCCATGACAACATTGTCAAGATAGTCGATATAGGTATTAAGTTCTGAATTGACACGTTTTACGTCTTCTACTTTTTTCCTGGCATCGATAAGTTTGGTTGCATAGTAGATAACGATTATCGCCAGCAAAGCTATAAGGATAATGAATACTATAAGAAGATATAACTTGCTGCTCAGATAAGCGTTATTGGTGAGCATAATGTTGTAGTCTGTAAGGAGACAGAGTCTGTATTCTGTTCCGGAGTATTCAAAAATGATACCCGATGCAACATATTTGTCGCCTTCGAGTGTGATGATCGAGTGGGTTACATTACCTTTGACAAGTGTAGCCAAAAAGCTCTGGGCACTCTGTGTGTTATAGAAAGTATCCGTTGAGAATGTCTTATAAACGTTTGTCTCACTGATACTCTTAACAAAAAGGAAGTATTGTGAGTTATCGAGTGTCCAGTAACGCTGGGAAGTGGAGTCGAGCATCTCGATCGTATCTTCTACGAACTTATCGCCTGCGATATCACCGTAGAGCTCTATCTGCCTTGCAACGATCTCAACATAACCATCCTGCTCCTGTGCATAAAGCTCGGCCACACCCTGCTCGTAATTGTAGATCTGCCACATGGCAAATGCCGAGAAGAGCAGTGCAAGGATCACAACGCCTGCCGTTATTAGAATTAGTGATTTGCGAGACTTATTCATAGTATTTATCCTCATAATTTACTTTCGCTCTGAACTTCTTTATTGCACCGGAGATCTTTCCGAGATTCTCTCTGGCTGCGACACGGAACATATCCGCTTCTCTTGTGAGCGTATCTGTCTTCCAGCTGCTCTGTGTGTTGATGCTGTTGATAATCCCCGCAAGTCTGATAAAGAAAACAACAAAGTTATAGAAAGGCAGAAGCGCAACGACACCCCATTGTTTCATATAGTAATCCCGGGTCTCGGGGAAAGGCTTGAGAAGATACTGGGCAATGTAGAAATACAGATAGCCGCAGATGATATAAAAGAGGAATATTACTCCCATCGAAAGCAGGACCGTGCCTGATGAGAATCCGTAACACATCAGAACTATCAGCGCCAGATACCAGATCATTCTCGGGAATGCGAAAGTATGGTCGAACAGCAAAGTGTGTATGTTCGTATCTTTTGCAAATCTCCATGGCCTGAGCTTGCTCTGGGGGTATAATCTTGCGACTTCAAGAGAGCCTCTCTGCCAGCGCTGACGCTGGGTATAGAGCTTGTTTACGCCTTCGATAGGATCCGTGAAATAAATGGCATCAACACAGATTCCGACTTTCTGTTTCTGAATATATCTCATCTGGAAAGTGATCTCTGTATCCTCCGAGATCGTCTCGGTATTATACAGATGTGACTTACGGATGGAACTCATTCTGAATGCCGAGAAAGCACCGGATAACGTATACATCGAGTTCGTCTCGGAAGCAAAGTTTCTTCCTGCGAGGAATGCCTGGCAGTATTCGCAAAATTCGATCTTTCTGAACAGTCTTGATTTGAACGACTTGTATTTCTCGATCTTGTCGGGACGTGTCAGAATAGAACCTGTAAGGCATGTGTATTCCGGATAGTTCTCAAGACGGAGGATCATGTTCCTTAAAGCACTCTTTTCGAGATAACCGTCTGAGTCAATGTTTATCAGATAACTTCCCTTACTGTTATAGATAGCAAGGTTTAAAGCTCTGGATTTTCCCTGTCCCGAGTTGAGCCAGTTAAGACGCAGATTCGGGAACTTCGCCTGAGCTCTGGCAAAAGCATCAAAGCTGTGATCCGAGCTCTGGTTATTAACAAGATAGACTTCGATATGCTCATTCGGATAATCGCAGTCATGTACTGATTCAAGACATCTCTCAAGGCTGTCCTCTGAATTGTAGACAGGAATGATAAGAACGATATCCGGCCAGATCTTCGGCTCTTCCATTCGCTTCTTCTTGTGTTCCTGACGAAGCAGCACAAAGAAAGATCCGATTGAAGGAATGACTTCAACGATCAGGGGGATTATTACCCATGCAAGCCAATAGAAAAAAGGATTTATTACATGTGTTAAGAATGTATTCATTCTTTTAAAGCCTCACTTTCTATGGCATCTGTATCTTTCTTTGTATAAGCGAAGTCTCCGGTCTTCATCTTAAGAACGTGCGGCTTCGTAAATACGAAGAAGTAAAGGATAACCTGAAGTACGTAGAATATTATTCTTCCGACAACGGTATGAGCTATGTAGTAGTAATCCGTACCGAGGAAGTGGATCATCGTACAGATAACGCCGACCCTTAACGCATTTGTAAGGAGTGTATAAAGTGTTCCGATGATTCCGACGTAGATCCTTTCGGGCACGTTATATATCTGATAAAAGACCAGAAGTGAAAGGAATGCTGATATCTCGATAATACCGGAACACTCCATATCGATATTCACCGTAATGGCCCCGTTAACAGATTCAATAAAGATAACGCCGTATCTGAAATAAGCCTGGTAATATCCCGTTACCTTGCCGAATATTCCCGCGATGGCCGCAACTATCCTTGCAAGAGGCAAAACAAGCCATGGTCTTACAACTACAAGGAGTATAAGGAATATCCCGCAGGCCCCTAAAAGATACCTCCAAAACCTGAGCCCAGCTTTCCTGAGCACTCTTAGAAGCCAGACCCACAATGCGATTGCGGCGGCATAGATTATGTATGTCATTAGTCCTTCTTTCTGCGATTAAGGGTGTAATAGGAACCCGCCGCCATGGTTGTTAGTGCAACTACAAAAAGAGGACCGGTCGACACGCCCGATGTAGGGAACAACTTCCAGCCTACTCTGTGGAAAAGGACCTGGATCTTACCTGCGAAAGACGAGTCAATACCTCCGCACCTCTGAAGCGCAGCGACATCAAACCAGAACTCCGTCTCATCGTGAAGATTCCGTGTTGTGATATACATTTCTCCGAGATAATGATCAAGTGAGGAAATGTTATTTATATTTGTTGAAGTCCTTGAATCCGAGAAATAGAACAATGCGTAATGATGTGTTCCTTCCGGAAGACTTCTTGTGTTGGGGGACGGCCAGCTGAGACTGCCGTCATCACCGAGATCTACTGCGATCAGCTTCGTATGTGTATAGTCGAAGAGGATCGTAACCTCGAGGAATTCAGAACCGCGCTGATAACCGGTGTCAGAACCGTCCCAATAGTTTGTAAAGCAGTGAACATATGCAATGCCGTCTTCGGTATAGATAGATCCCTTGGCATCTGCGTAATTGTTTGTCGTTCCTGATGTATCGTATTCTACTGTGCTTACGGGATAATACTCCCAGTCACGGTAATCACCGTCGATAACTATGCCGGAACCGTCATTATGAGGACCCGGAGTAGGTGTCGGATCATCCTCACCGTGCGATATTCCGTTTGCATCAGCAACATCGGTGATGATATTCTCGCCGAGATAATATCCGAAATTGATCGTTGATGAATACTGGGGCAATACGGAGGAAGGGATAGCTATCTCAGTGAGGCTCGGAGCTCCCCATACTGAGTAATCGCTGTTGAAAGCTACCTGCAGTCCGCCGTTTGTGTTTGAAAGATAAGTATTGGTAACGGGATTGGTAACTTCAATGGTATTGCCTGCTCCGCCGTTATTGTGAACCGAGATCATAAGCACTTCGCCAAGATCCGTCACGATATTAAAGTTACCGTTGTGTCTGGGGCCTGACCAGGAAGCGGAATTCTGCTGGACTTCATCAAGATAGATGTAGATCCAGTCACCGTCCCATACCATGGCACACTGATTCATCGGGTTCTGTCCGTCGTACAAAGTGGTGAAGTCATATTTAACGACACTGTCCCAGTCACTGAAATTACCGTCAATCGTTATTCCCGAATAGGAATCAGCGCTTGCGGGTAATGCAAAGTAAGGGACAACGAAAAGCGTTGCTGCAATGCCGCTCAAGACTCTGAAAAATCTGTTAAAACTCTTATTCATGGTCCCTCCTTATTTTTGCAAACCATAGTAGGATATCACAAACGATTTGAATTGTGTCAACAATATGGCGATTTTTTGAAATTTGTTCATTTTTGCATCATTGCCATTTGGTTTTTGTGCAACCTGTATCAATAAAGGCCTGAAAATGCCGCTCTCACCCTTCCCAGGGCCTCTAAAATGCGGCAATTCTTGAGTAATACCGCTCTTGCACAAGGTTCAGTATTGAATATTGAATAATAGTAATCTATACTCCGTTTATAGATCAGAGGCGTAATTTCGCTGCTGTTTATAAGGGAATTATTTATGAATAACGACTGTAATCTAAAATATCCGCTGCTCATGGTTCACGGAATGGGTTTTCGCGACCGGAAGCACCTGTGTTACTGGGGCAGAGTACCCGGAACTTTGGAATCACAGGGAGCAAGAGTTTTTTTCGGAAATCAGGATTCCGTAGGTTCAATTGAAAGCAATGCAAAGATAATAGCGAAAAGCCTCGACGAGGCATTGGAGATAACAGGTGCCGGGAAGGTCAATATCCTTGCACATTCAAAAGGCGGACTTGAAGCCAGATATCTGGTCAATCACGGTTACCGCGACAAGATAGCATCCATAACAACTATAGATACTCCTCATCACGGATCGCACACCGTGGATTTCCTGATGAAAAGTCCGAGATGGCTTGTAAAGACCGCGGCAAAAGGCACTGATATCTGGATGAAGATCTTAGGAGACAAAAATCCCTCGAGCTACAGCTGTTTTGACAGTCTTACAACAAAGACCGCCGAACAGTTTAATATCGATAATCCGGCTCCCGAAGATGTATATTGTCAAAGCTACGCATTCATGTGTGACGGAGCATTCTCTGATCCGGTGTTCTGCATCACCTATCCTGTTGTCAGTAAATTCGACGGAGATAATGACGGTATGGTCTCTGTGGCTTCCGCCAGTTGGGAAAACTTTAAAGGGGTTCACACATCAGCTACATACAGAGGGATCTCCCATGCGGATGTCGTGGATCTGAGGCGCAGAAGATTTACTTCCAGAACTCCCTCATCCGTAAATGAAGTCAGCGATATAACCTCTTTCTATGTGTCTGTGATCAGGGAACTTAAGCTTATGGGATACTAACTAAGCATAAAACGTTCGAAATATCCGTACTTATTTAAATATCAATATAATTTTCTGCTTTCTGGTGTTATAATGACATGCGATTTGCAGAAGAAAGGTTTTTATAGTCAGCTATGCAAAAGCTTCTTTCGGTGGCAATCCCTTGTTACAATTCACAGGATTATGTCCGCCGGGCTATTGACAGTTTATTACCTGGTAAGGAAAAGGTAGAGGTTCTCGTCGTTGATGACGGCTCTACCGATGATACATATAAGATCGCAGAAGGATACGCAGAGAAGTATCCCGGTATTGTTCGTGTGATCCACAAGGAAAACGGCGGTCATGGCGATGCTGTTATGACCGGACTTAATAATGCAACCGGACTTTATTACAGAGTACTTGATTCAGATGACTGGCTTGATGAAAGCGCTCTTATGAAACTTCTCGATGTCATCGAAGAGATGACTGATCCCGAAAAAGCTGCAGATCTTATCATTACCAATTATGTATATGAGAAGGTCAGAGAAGGCCGCAGTCATACGATCGACTACCGTAAGACTCTCCCCGTAGGAAGACTTTTTGATTGGAGCGAAGTCGGCAAATTTGCAACCGGTTCTTATATCCTTATGCATTCAGCCACATACCGCACCGAACTTCTCAAGAGTTCCGGGATAGATCTTCCCAAGCACACTTTCTATGTGGATCACCTTTATGTCTGCTATCCGATGATCAATGTCTCTAAGATGTATTATCTGGATGTCGATCTTTACAGATACTTTATCGGCCGTGATGACCAGTCCGTAAACGAGAAAGTCATGCTCAGCAGAATGGATCAGCAGCTCCGCGTCAACAGACTGATGCTCTACAATCTTAATGTTGATCCTATTGCTAATAAAGAGAAAAAAGAATATCTCTATTACTATACTGAGATCGTTACTCTCGCCACCCTTTCCTTCCTGCTCAGGACCGGAACAAAAGAAAACGAGAAGGAACTCGAGTCATTCCTCGATGAGATCCACGATAAGAGACCTGCTTACTACAAATGGATCATGGGCAGACCGTTCTACCGTCATCCGATAAGACCCCTGCGCAAACTTCCCCGCTGGATGAGCTATCCTCTCTACCGTGCTTCATATCTCGTCGCACGCAAACACTTCGGATTTAACTGATCAATTATTTCCCTTATTGTCTTTGTTCCCTGTAATAATCTGAAGAAGGAACAGACCAAGTCCGCTTATGACAAGCGGCAGCACGAAGCTGCAAAAACGTGATAAGAGCATTGCACTTCCCATAACTTCCACAGGGATAAGGTCAGCATAGAATAAAGCATATCCGTATTCTGTAACACCGGCGGCACCGGGAAGAGGCAATGAGGAAACAGATATGAATAATGAAGACTGTGTCCGTAATACGGTAAACCAGTCAAGATCTACGCATCCGATGGCACGGGCACAGAAAAACGTTACTGAGTGGAACAGTACTATCTGAACCAGTGATGTCAAAAGCATCTTAAGGAACACGGTCTTATTCATCTTCAGAAGCGCTGCAGCTTTGCGGTATGCGGCAAAAGACCGCAAAAATCCGAATCTGTCTCCGGGCTTTATCCCGCGAAGTTTCATTAATTTAAGACCTATACCGGCAAACATTCCGGCGATCTTTCTTGTAAAGAGCACACATATCAGGCATATGATAATGGCAACATTAAGAGCAAATCCTATCGGAAATACATAGGCAAATTTACCCTGGAGCTTAAAGACTTCTCCGCGCGAAAAGATCACTCCCAAGATACCCAGTAAGACCGCAATACATTGAAAGCTCAAAAGAGCGCACAGCAAGGTAAATGCACTGTGCGAGACTTTCAGTTTGTCTTTTGACATGAAATAAAGCTGTCCCGGCTGTCCTCCGGTAGAAGACGGAGTTATCGAGCTGAAGAAAAAACCGGCAAAAGAATACTTCATCATCTGTGCAAAAGTGATCTTATAACCGGCAAGCCTTAAACACCTGCTGATATTGATCCCGTCAGCTATGGAATAAAGAGCCATGGCGAAAACCGCCGCCAATACCCACCTGATATCGGCGTGCTTTAATGTTCCTATGATATCCTGCCCTTGAAGTTCACGGTGAATGACATACAATGTCGCGCCGCCAAGAAGCACAAGAAATATCGCACCAAGCCAAAGAGATTTCTTTTTTAAAAGATTCATAGGGGGAATTATAGCATATATGCTTTGACAGATTGAGGCATATTAAAGATATATATGCCTGCTGCTAAAAAGCATTTGCCGGTCCGGTCTTAACAGTTTCCCGTATAAACGTATTCCAGTTTTTCCCGTGCGATATCGGCAAGTTCATATATCCTGCCGACATCCGTGGCTTCTCTGTCACACATCTTATATCTCGGGAAAAACCTTGAGATATGAAGCGGTATCTTACTGCCGATGACATTTCCTCTCCCGTCAGTCAGACCGGCTATCCATGAGGCAAGATCTGTCATTTCCTCATAACTGTCATTCATATCAGTTACGATCAGCATCGTAAGTTCAACATGGCAGACCTGAACAGCTCTTGTGATAAAAGTTTTTACAGTCTTAAGATCTCCGCCTAAAACCTCTTTATATGTTTTATCCGACATGCTCTTTATATCAATGTTCATTGCATCGATATATGGTAATATTTCTTCTTCGATCTCGGGTTCTGCTGACCCGTTCGTAACGAGCACATTTTTCATTCCCGCTTCTTTTACAAGCTTTGCAGTATCCCTGACGAATTCGTATCCTGCAAGAGGTTCATTATATGTATAAGCAATGCCTATATTGCCCCTGTCTTTGTATTTCAGTGCGAGCTTTACAAGATCTTCGGGTGTTATCTCATCATCAAACTCACTGCCTGATGATCTGGATATCTCATGATTCTGGCAGAACGGACAGAAAAGATTACACCCGTAACTTCCGACAGATAAGATCTTTGAACCCGGATAAAAACGGGATAAAGGTTTTTTCTCAATAGGATCTAAAGCAAGTGAAGTGATCCTCCCGTAATTATCAGAGACGACTTTACCCTCTCTTGCGGTTCTTGCACCGCAAGGTCCTGTCATTCCTTCCTTCAGATCGCAATGTCTGAAGCAAACCCTGCAGACTGCCATATCACCTGTACCTTACGACTTCAAATCTTTCAAGCCTGTAATCGTCCGAATGAGATATCCCGCCCTTGCGCATCGCAATATCTATCTGATCTTCAACGGTGTCGACGCCTTCAAGATCAGGAAGCAGGAGCCCCCTTCTCGAACCGCACGATACGATGACACCGTAGCGCTTGACATCCAGTTCCTCCGGACCTTTTATACTCTCCGGTTTTCCGAGGATGTCAACGTTTATCTCAAGAAGATCAAGTTCATCCTCCCTTACCCTGTCAAATCTCGGATCGCGGGACACGGCGCTAATGGCATTGCTGATTATCTCTTCAGCGATCGAATCACGGACCGGCGATATCGTGCCGATACAGCCTCTTAACATGCCGTTTTTATGAACTGATACGAAAGTGCCTGCCCGTTCTTTGACAGCTTCCTGCGGCAGATCGTCTGCCAGTCCTTCAGGGAGCTCTATAGGGAATCTCAGTTTTTTATTGGTCTTCACATATTTTTCGATAGTTGCCCTGGCAAGCCTGACATAAGGAGAAGACCCCCAGGCCTGCGCCTTTAACCTGTCTGCCATGATCTTGAGAAAACATCTTTCCTTGTTCATTCCCCCGGGCTCGAAAATACATATGCCGTACCCGACGCCCGTTACATCCTGATGCGACAACACTTCCGGCTTTACATCAACACCGTCAAGGGTCCCCGCCATTATCACGAACGACCGATGTCCGCACTCCGCAGCCTTATCAAGGAACTCCTCATCAAATCCGAGCATTCCCTCAAAATCGGCTTTTGCTGCAGCTTCCATTATCTTCTCATCGTAAACGGGTCCTTCAGGAGCAAATCCGTACGGACCGTAGTCTTTGAGTTTGTGAGACAGATCACCGCTTGCCACTATCACTGTCTTACGGTCCAGTTCTTCTGAAACCTGCCTGATGAAAGTTCCGAACTTGTAGTGATCAGCCAGAGGAAGTCCTGAAAGACCGATCCTAATTATCTTTCCGCCCTGATAGTATTTTCTGATGAAATACAGGGGCACCATGGTGCCGTGATCGAGGTCCTTGTCGCGCTGACCTGAAGTGCCGCCGGGAAAACCGTGTTCTTCGAGAAGTTCTTCCAGTCTTAAGACAAATTCAGTGTCATAAGTCTCAGCAAATCTCACCTGAGGAGCACCGAAATTTCCGAAGTCACCTGTCGCTCCCGCGCCCGGTGAGATATGAAAATAATCGGCATACATCACTGAATGAGGACTTAAGATAACGATCGTGTCAGGTGCAACCTTCGAGATCTCTTCTGCAACACGTTCATATGCTTTTGTCGTCTCTATGATCTTCTTTTCTCCGCCTCTTCCCACATCAGGTACTATAAGCGGCGGATGCGGTACCATATAAGCAGCTTTGATTCCCATTTCAGATACCTCTGACAACTAGATCTGTATTTCGCTTATTGTTCTGTCGTAATCCTCTTTTATTATAACTAACTGTTCTCCTGCATTGCCAAAGCCTTCGATAAATTTCCGGTTCTCATCCTTAAGGAAGTCAACTGTAAGACCGGCATCGTCAAGCCTTGATTCTATATCAGAAGCATGTGTCTTTATTTCTTCAAAATGGGAATCGATATATTCCCCGGTCATGGCAAGACAGATAAAACATATCTGTGCCAGGTAATCCTCATCAAGATCCTGACGCCATGTATAAGGGATATAGCAGCCTTCTACTATAAGATTCTGGTCATTCTCTATGGCCGTCTTTATCATCTCACGGACAACAGGCCAGAGATAATCCGTCAGCTTGTCATCGTCCTCCGGTGTAAGATCGGTATTACCGCTTCTTATCAGACCCATCTTCAGATGATCGACGGACAGATACGGGAATCTGTATCTCTCCAAAAGCTTCTGCGACAGAAGTGTCTTCCCGGTATGGGAAGCTCCGGTTATCAGTATGATCATATAGCCTGTCCTCTTAAATACTTTGGCGAGCTTAACTCAAGAGTTCCACAACATTTCCCTGCGCATCTTTGATGTAGTGATGAGCAGGAAGTGCGCCGCCGCAGTGCGGACATGTCGTGTGCATGCCTATGATGTATATGCCCCCGCAGAAATTGCACGGTTCCTGATATACTGCCGTAAGTTCGCAAAGCTTTGCGTTCTTGTATTCCTCCGGTACCTTTTCCGGTTTGTAAGCCACTGCAAATGAATACCAGGTAATAAGAGCAAAAAGAACAAAAACAAACAGTCCTGAGAAAAACATGACCTTATTCATCCGGACCTTCATCATTTGCGGATTGTATTCGTCAAAAGTAACTGCGATCGCAGTATCCACATCATATTTATCACGCTGCAGAAGACGTGTATGAAGTGATTCCGTAAATCTGTCAGCAATATCTTCCGTAAGGATCGGATCAGTGTTGTTGCCTTGCATTCCTTCCCAGTACCAGTCGTTGAAACCGTTGTCCTTCTCAGCTTCGGAGTAAACAATAAGCCAGTGATATTCATCACGGAAACGGTTGACATAGAGATCATATGCATAAGCTTCAAGATTAGTATAGTTTTCCTGCCATGTCTCGTTGCTTATCGTAACCACGGCCGGAACAATGCCTGTGGTATCGAAAAAAGACTCCATTGACTCTTTGAGTCTGTCTTCATCTTTAATTACACCTATATTGTCTTCAACGACAAGCTCCGGGCATTTATGGTAATAGGTCAGTCTTTTCGGAGGCTGAAAAGAAAAACACATTGCTATTACACTTCCGATCAGGATCGGGAGAAAAAACAGGAAAAAGATTATCAGACCGCTAATGAGCGGCATCGGATCCCTTTTCCTGATATCGTAATTCGAATAAATGAAGTACGGCTTGTTATCCCTGTAATAGAGATATCTTCTGGAGCCTTTAAAAGGCTGGGAAGATGTCCTTCTGTTGCTGGGAAGTCCGCCGCCGCTGCTGCTTCCGCCGCTTCTCCTGCTTGAACTGTGGTGTGATCCTCCGCTGCTGTGACTGCCGCCGGAGTGTGAACCGCCTCCTGATGAATGTGGCATTTTGATTCTCCTATCCTTATTCCTTATTTGAACATGAACCGACGGGTAACGGTCTTTTAATCAAATATATTATATATTCTTCACGCGTGTTTCGGAATATAAGAGGTCCGTCAGAAAACTAAGCCGATATTCGGAAACACAACCTTATATAAGAACAGACCCAATAAAATAAAAAAGATGATCAGGCACAGCGTTACCAGCTTGGGTATAAAAGTCGGCGCATCACAGAATATCTCGCCTGTCTGTCCGTTGATGGTCACTAATAGTTTTTTCTTCTTGTACCTGTATGAAGCAATATATATAGGTGCCAAAAAGTATCTGAACCTGACGTTATAGTAGTTGGTATTAAATTCTTCAAAGAAGAAATTAAGTCCCTTCTTCCGGTAAATATCTCTTTTTATCTTTTCAGTCATCTGTGTCTTAGCGCGCTCCCATCCTTCGTTAAGGCCGACCGTATAACGCTCTGCAGGAATGCCTGCCAGGTATTCCGGTGAATAGGGAACCACTCCGGAAAAGTCAAAATGCTGGACTTTCTTTATGACAGGATGACGGAATCTGTCAGAAGCGGAGATTATATTATCATCGAAGAATTGATTCCAGATACCTGTATAATAGTTTTTCACTTTCATAACATAGTAGTATGCCTTGAAAGAAGACACCGTAAGTGCGTCAAAAGTCCAATATGGAAGATAGATGCCTGTGACATTCTCCAGTTTGCTGTCGACTACGCCTTTAGCAAGACAGTGCTTTCTTTTCATATATGCGGTAAAGATATTCTGCGTCATATCCTTGCTGACCGAAAAAGGGATTATGCCCTGCGGAGCCATGATCTGAGGATTTTCCGCAGCAGGATTCACGCTTGTCGATCCGCAAAAAGGACAGGCGCCTGTAATCTGTTCGGCATCATAAAGAGTCTGACCGCCGCAGTTTGCGCATACGATCAGTTTCTTGACCTTGCCCCAGTTAACACTGGCGCGCTGATAAGCCGAATTAAAATCAACTTCTCTTACTGCAGGAACTGTTCCGGGCTGTGGAAGCCTTGATGACAATCCGCAGAACGGACAACACAGATTAAGACTCTCAGGATCAAATTTGATGCCTATTGTTCCGCCGCATCCCGGACACTTTACTTCCGTGCTCGTTACATTAACTGCACCTATTAATACTTTATTCTCTGACATCTTTTCCATCCCTTCCCTTCCATGTCATATTATATCATACGGGCAACAGATCAGTTCAGGACACCACGTTTTTGAGATGTCACGAACTCATGGAGCATTTGTTATAATTCCAATATATGACATAAGGGTGAAAAGGAATAATTATGAAAAGAGAACTCGGAATCGCGCGCTGCGGACTGGCATGTTGCCTGTGATCTGATAATATGGTCAAACTCATTCTTACAGACCTGGATCACACTCTGTTAAGAGAGGACGGGAACGTTTCTGATGAAACGCTTCGTGTATTGGATGAATGCCGTTCCCGAAGCATTATCTGCAGCAGACGAATTAACGTGTTCGAACAATGAAGACGGGGTAGCCTGCTGGCTTAAAGAAAACTGCATTGGCGGATTAAAGGAAAATATCTAACTCTTCAGATACGGGGAATCAACATGAGAAAAATGTTTGAAAGAGCAATTCTTTTATGCCTGATCGGAGCAATCCTGATGACGGGATGCACTCCCGGGCAGGAAGCAACAGTGTCAAGTAAGGAAAGCACGACTTCTGCGACATTGACAACAAAGAAAAAAGAGATGGTCAGGCCTGATCTGACCGAAGAAGAGATCATTAACATGTCTGATGAAAAGCTCACGGAATTAGGTCTCCTTCTGATCGAACACCAAATAGAAGATGTTCAGACTCCAAATCCGCAGCGAAAGGAATTCGGCTTTACACGCGAAGAAGGATACCGTTATGCCGGTATGCCGGCCCAAAGATCTGCTTCGGATTATGAAGAAGCGCTGAATATAGCAAAAGAAGAATGGCAGGATGATCTTCAGAATAAGTACACGGACATAAGTCTGTTGGGTGAGAATGACAAGTTCTGGCTCTTCAAATGCACCAACTATTACGGAAACGAATTCAATATGATATGCACCGCGGCGGTATGGAAAAAAGACTATTACGATGAGGAGACATCTACAGCCTTTTTTGAACTTAACGAAGAAAATATCCGCAATTTCTTTGCTTACCGCTCTTATGATCAGATCGATCAGGGCTGGACATGTATCGGCGAATTCGTTATCAAGACGGATGAAGGATTTATTTTCAGAAGATATTCTATGATGATCTGTTATGGAGACTATGGAATAAATGATGAAGTAAGCCTGTCAAGAAGTGAATGGAAGATCTCAAATGACGGCAAGATCGAACCCTCAACATCAGAAGGTTTTGGAAGATCTTTGGAACTTCCGGTAAGCTCGATCGGCGATTACCCGGGATAAAAAAACTGCTGTAATACCAAAACAAAAACCTCCCGGGTGTGATCACTCCGGGAGGTTTAATAAGTGGCGGAGAAGGAGAGATTCGAACTCTCGAAACCCTTTTGGGGTTTACACGATTTCCAGTCGTGCGCCCTCGACCAGGCTAGGCGACTTCTCCGTGTTCCTTGATATAAGGACTAAAATGCTCAATGATTTTATAATCTTTGATTACCTTTGTCAACATTTTAATCTGTTCCGGCATATCGGATTTGTTGTCAATGGTCTCTTACTGTGTTATACTTCATAGGCTTTGACTTGCCCCCATAGCTCAGTCGGTAGAGCGCATCCATGGTAAGGATGAGGTCTCCGGTTCAAGTCCGGATAGGGGCTCCATCTAAAACAGCCTTTTTGAGCGTACGGGCAGATTGCTCCGGTTACCGATTCAAAAAGGCTTTTTTATTTTCAGATATACATCAATACTACGCTTGTGATCAAAGAGGCAAGGCATGTTCCGATCGCGACGATAAGAAGCGATCTCTCAAAAAAGCCGAGCAGCAAAGAGACGGCAAAACCAGCCGCTGCCGTAATAAATGATCCTGTTGCATAAAGGATCGCGGGAAAAGTCATAGCTGACAATACCGTGTACGGAATGTAATCGAAAAAAGCTTTAACGGCCGGTTTTTCGAGTTTTCTCCGGAAAAGAACAAAGGGGATCATCCTTACCAGATATGTTGTGACCGCCATAACGATAAGCAGAGGGATAAACACTTTATAATCAAGCATGCCTCCCGCTTTTTCCGGTGTGACACCTGTCATTTCGGCATGATATGAAGGTGCGACGGCAATAACAAGTCCTATAAGTACTGTTCCCGCTATAACCGCTCCTGCATTACCGGCTTTGCCCGCAAGTTTATTCCTTAAGAGAACTGCTGCAAGAGCTGCTGCCACTGCGGAGATTATAACTGCAAATCCCTGTGATACATGTGCTGACAGGACCGGAATGTAAAAGAACAGGCAGGATAGTATGCAGGCTATAAGAGAACCGTTCAGAATAACCTTGTCATGTTTGGCTTTTGGAAGAACTATCGATACGAACATGCCGTATATTCCGATGGCAAGGGCATTTGTCAAAAATTCCGGGAATACCTGACCCATTATGGCCCCGACAACAGTTCCTGATACCCATCCTATAACGGGAAGGATCGTCAGACCGAAGAAATACCGGGCTCCGAATTCATACTTCTTGCTTGCCGCCACTCCGAAGATCTCATCAGTTATTCCATAAGCAAGAAGGATCCTCAGTAAAGGAGTCATCGTCTTGTCGGCCTTCTGGGAAAGAGCGATCCCCATCAGAGAATAACGGAGATTGATAACTATCTGGGAGATGATCATGGCAAGTATCCCGCCTGCAGTCGTCATGATCCCAAGACCTGCCACCTGCCCTGCGGACGTGATATTCGTTAAAGATATGATACCCGCCTGAACCCACGATAGACCTTTGGATACCGCAAGGATACCAAAGGTGAAAGACACAGACAGATATCCCAAACCAATGGGGAGACCGTCTCTGACGCCCTCCCCTAATGTGTATCCTTTAAATTCATTCTTTTCGGGCACGGAAAAATCAGGCATATTCGGTTCTTATCTCATCAAAAGATAGATAGATATCTATGTTTGCTCTGATCTCTTCGGCAGAAGGATCACTAAGATCCGTGATCTTTGTTACGGTCTTGGCAGTACCGTCAATCTTATAGAGTGCGCCTTCCGTGATGTAGTATTTATCTACAGGATCAAACTTGCCGTCATTGTACATCGTCGAGCGTGTAATGAAGACAGCATCCACAAGATTGAAATACTCATCGACCTGAGTTCCGCCGCCCAGATCTTTTTCCATCTGGAGAACTTCATATTTTCCGTCCTGAGATATTGTATAAGTGCAGGTAGCGGGAACTCCGCCGAGTGTCGCCCCGTGAGTCATGCTCTGCTTGACTTCGGATGAATTATTCCTCATGAATTCATTAAGATCAAATGTATACTCGCGTGTCTTAGCATCCAGAACAGAAAACGACAACGGATCAACAGATTCCTGTGCTGTAACTACAGTTGCCTGTGTTTCCGACTCAAGCTTTTTGGCGCATCCCGAACCTGCCACAGCTATCAGGAATACAAGTCCGAAAGCGGCAGTCTTTTTTCCAAATCCCATATTATTCATATCCTTTGCTCCTTGCGTCACATTTTCTATGCCGATAGATTATAGCACAAGGAAAAGCACAGAGTTTTAAAACAAATCTTTTTATGTTATAGTTCACATTGTTTTTATATAAGAAGGGATGGAACTGAGAATGAATAAAAGATCATTAACTGCAGGCGCTTTGCTGCTTTCTTTATCAATCCTGTTTACAGGTTGTGCAGGAATAACACACGAACCAAAAGTTGATATGTCTTCTCTTAAAACTATCGAGAAAGAAGACTTTTTCAAAGCACTCGAATCGATCAACATTGAGGAATCCGATACGGATACTATGGAAAACACTAGTTTTTCATTCGCCGGTGACAGCCAGGATTTTGAGATAGAGTACAACATCGATGCCACGTCAGATAACGAGAACCAGTACAGTTACACAAAGTGCGTTGACGAAGAGACCGCCAAGGAACTTTTCAATTACTACTACGATAACTACGATCACATCTTTGATGCGAAGGATTTCTCCGGCATCAAGAGTTATGAGGTCAATGACAATACAGCTTATATCCTTATAGACGGAAGATTCGATGACAAGACATCCAATACCTATACACCATATCACGATGCGATCTTCCTCAAAGGAAATACGGTGATCGTCGCTATTGCAAGCGATTACGATCTGTCGATCGAGAAAGAAGTCAACAACTTCCTTGATGCTCTCGGTTATCCTCATCCTTAAGTCGTTAACTGATATTTATATCCATAACAAAGGGCTGCTCATTTAAAAGCAGCCCTGTTTTTGAATCAAACTTTCAGATCCGTTTACTTGATCTCGGCGTAAGCTACGACATAAGGTTTTTTGAAGCTATCGTCAGAAGCAACGATCACAACATAGTAACCTTTCTTCAGGCTCTTTGAACACTCAATGTCATAGAAGACCTTGTCATCAGACTCATAAAGCTTAGGTCCGATATAATCATCGAAGATCGGCTTGCTCAGATCTTTACTGTCAAATTCTTTGTCCTTGCTGTAGTAGTATGCGAAATAAATATCCTCATCAACATCGTCATTAACTTCGATGGAGAATGCAAGTGTTTCCGTGTCAGTGGTATATACACCGGGCTTGACCATTGTATCGTCATAGTCCCACCATCTGGCTTCGATTATGTAATCGTTAAAGTCTTCACTGTATATGGTGTATTTCTTGCCGGAATCAACTTTGTCTTTTTTCTCGATACGCTCAAGCAGCGTTCCGCCGAAAACATTACTGTAAAGTATAAAGGCTCCGACACCGATAAGAGCGATCAGAACAACGCCGCATGCAGCGAGGATTGCGATAAGCGCGCCTTTTCCCTTCTTCTTGGGAGCTTCAGGAGCAGCAATTGCAGCGGGATCGGGAACCGGTCCTGATGGTGCTTCGAAAGGCATAGGTGCAGGAGCTGTAACAGGTGCTGTAACAGGTGCTGCAGCAGGAGCTGCAACGGGAACTGCAGATGCAGGTTCAGCAGCGGGCGCCGGTGCAGGTGCAGGTTGATCAACCGGTGTTGCCTCGGGAACAGATGCAGTAACAGGAGCAACTGCCGCAGGAACTACAGGTGCTGCAGGAGCAGCTTCAGCAACAGGAGCTGCCGGAGCAGCTTCAACAACAGGTTCAGCAACGGGTGCAGGCTGGATTGCAGGTGCTGCTTCAGGAGCAGGCTCTGCAACAGGAGCAACCGCTGCGGGAATTACAGGTTCAACAGGTGCAGGTTCAGCAACAGGAGCAGCAGGAACAGCTTCAACAACAGGAGAAGCCTCTACAGGTGCAGCCGCAGGAGCAATTACAGGATTGGAATCAGACAACTTGGTTCCGCATTTAGCGCAGAAAGCAGCGCCGTCTCTTACCATGCTGCCGCAATTAGGACAAAAACCGGGCATATAATATCCTCCTTAAAAAGAGTTCTTAACTCCTAGATATTACCACATAAGAGAGCCACATGCTCAAAAAAGGAAGGCGCTTTTGTGAAAGTTCAGTTATTTCCTCTGCAAAGGTAGTCTATAGCCTCAATATAACCGTCAAAGCCTTTGCCCGTAATCGTTTTCGAGCAGTAGTAGGAAACATAGGATATCTGTCTGAAAGCTTCCCGTTCGTTCACTTTTGAGATATGGACTTCAACAGCAGGGATCATGACGGCTTTGAGCGCATCAAGAAGCGCAACGGAAGTATGTGTATAAGCACCGGGATTGATCACGATCCCGTCTGTTTTATCAAAGAAAGCCTGCTGGATATAGTCAACCAGATCACCCTCGTGATTGCTCTGGAGGCACTTAACTTCAATCCCTTTGCTGTCGCAGTATTTGCCGATCATGGATACAAGATCATCATAGGTGGCAGAACCGTATATTTCAGGTTCCCTGATTCCGAGCATATTAAGGTTGGGACCGTTAAGCACAAGTATCTTCATAGCTTATTTCAACTTTCCGAGGATATCTGCGATCGCTTTGTCGTAGAAATCCTGCTTTACTTCGAATCTGTCATAAAAGACTTTGTAGTCGCACCATGTCTCATATTTGTCTTTGCGCTGGGAATAAAGTTTCTCAACACCGTGGAGCTGGGATATAGGTCTGTTCTTATCAGTCAGGGCCGTAAGCGGACGCTCGAGATAGAACACGTTGGAATTGCAGCGGACATAGAATTTATTTACGTCGCGCGTGACAATACCGCCTCCGCAGGAGATAACGAGCCCGCTCTTGGGCAGGAATTCCTTAGCAACCTCACACTCCATTTCCCTGAAAGCATCTTCACCCGGACCGTTCAGGACCTCAGCCGGAGTCTGACCGAACTTTTCTGCAAATGCGATATCAAGATCGACAAGGGTACGTCCCGTAACCGCCGCAATATTGCGCGCAAGAAGTGATTTGCCTGAACCCGGCATTCCGATGATGGTTATGTTGAGCATGCGGTTTTCAAGGATCCTGATAACCTTCTCGATACGTTCTTCAGCTTCTGCCGACACATTCTCGGCACCGGTGTCAGGATTGCCGAGCACAGATGCACCTTCTATATCACCTGCGAAGATCCTCGATGACTTGTATGCCTGTGCAACGAGCATTGCAAGACCGCCGCAGTTCTTAAGGCCGAGAGATTCAGCCTCCTGAAGGAACTTTGTCCTTGAAGGATTGTAGACGACATCCGCACAGGCTTCGAGGGCAGGAAATCTTGTGAGATCAACAAGTGAAGCATCGACTTTTGGATACATTCCGACAGGCGTGCAGTTGACAATGACATTCGCATCTCCCGCCTTCTCATAAACATTGGAATAATTGATCTCTGCCTCAAGATCACAGGCATATATATCTGCTGCTCCCAATGTCTTCAAAGCATAGAAGACCGCCGAAGCAGCTCCGCCTGTTCCGAGTACGAGCACCTTCTTTCCCGATACCCGTATCCCCTTTCTGTGGAGCATGTAGATAAAGCCGAAATAATCGGTGTTCCAGCCCTTTACCTTTCCGTCTGAAAAAACGACTGTGTTAACGCTTCCTGTTGTTTTCGAAGCATCGTCAAGTTCATCACACATAGCGCAGGCATTCTTTTTGTAAGGAATCGTAACGTTGAAGCCCTTGAATACTCCGCTCTTAAAGAGAGCCTCAAGTTCCTCGGGCTCGCGCTCTATAACGGAATATGAGTAAGACGGATCGAAAAGACTGTGTATCTCAGGAGAATATGTGTGAGCAAGCGTTCTTCCGAGAACACCGAATGCCGGCTTGTTCTGATGAACCTTCGAGATATCCATCAGGGTCTTAAACAGTTCTCTTACATAAGGTCTGCTCTCAAATCCCGCGATCTCTTCCAGAGCTTTAAACTTCTCCTCTTCTCTGGCAGGAACATAAACGTCCATGCCGCTTTCTCTCTTGACGTTTCCTATCTCACGGCATGTCGCGATCCTGGCTTCGAAAAGATCGAGAATATCATTATCGATCTGATCGAGCTTGCCTCTCAGGTCATTCAAATCAGGTCTTCCGCTCATGTGCTCTTCCTCCGTTACATTGATACGAGCAGCAGGTCGTATAATGCTATCGCTGCCGCTGCTTCCACTACAGGAACGGCACGCGGTGCAACACACGGATCGTGCCTTCCCTCAATACTGATCGTTGTATTCTTATGTTCTGCCAGATCGACCGTCTCCTGAGTTTTTGAGATAGACGGTGTCGGCTTCATTGCAACATCGAAAACTATAGGCGCGGCATCACCGAGACTGATACCGCCCTGGATGCCTCCGCTGTGATTTGTCTTAAGACAGAGCCTGCCCTCATCATCGAACATAAAAGGATCGTTATTTTCCGAGCCTTTAAGCTCAGAGCCTTCAAAACCGTTGCCGAATTCGACACCCTTTACTGCAGGTATCGCATACAGGATCTGTGCAAGTTTTGCTTCTATCCCGTCAAAGATCGGTCCTCCGATACCTTCCGGATAACCGTAAACCACACATTCGATGACTCCTCCGACAGAATCACCCTCCATACGGGCCTCTTCTATCTTCTCTTTCATAAGTTCACCTTTGGCATCGTCAACAACCGGGAAATCCTTGTTCTCAACGACTGCAAGAGCATTTCTGAAAGATTCGTCATTGACGCCGTGATCGAAGTAGGAATCGTCGCTTACTCCTCCCACTCTCTTAAGGTGTGCGCTTATCTGGATCCCTCTTTTGTTGAGTTCCTGAAGCGCGATCGAACCTGCAATGCATAAGGGAGCAGTCATGCGGCCGGAGAAGATACCGCCTCCTGACTTCGAAGCCTCGTCACCATAGATGAGCCTTGCCGCATAATCAGCATGCGAAGGCCTCGGACAGTTCATTATCGAAGCATAGTCCTTAGGCTTTGTATTCGTGTTGATGATGTATCCGTGGAGCATTGCTCCGTTGCGTTCAAAGATGACTTCGTCAGCTTCCTTTCTGGGTGTCGACCAGGCATTCTTACCCGGAGCTCTTCTTGCCATGAAAGCGGCTGTCTTTAACGGATCCGGCTTAACATCTTCGGGAAGACCGTTGATATATACGCCGATCGTCTCGCTGTGGGACTCCCCGTAGATCATTATGTCGAGGGCATCGCCCTGGTATGTGCTGCTCGAATTCATTACAGGACCATCTCCTTTTGTACTGTCTTCCTGAACTCAGGAAATGATTTATCAAGACAATCGATGTTATCAAGTTCGATATCTTTGCCGGTGGCAGCGGCACACAAAACTGCAGCCATTGCCATCCTGTGATCGCCCGACGAAGTAAGCTTGATGCCGTCAGCGATCTTATCTATATATTCTATCGTAATAGTGTCTTCTTCGAGAATAACATTTCCGCCTATTGCGGAAAGCATTTCCTCTATTGCCTTTGCCCTGTCAGACTCTTTGATCCGAAGTCTCCTTATTCCTTTTAAAACTGTCTTTTCAGCTCTGAAAGCTCCCGTTACTGCCATGTAGGGAACAATGTCCGGAATATCCGGGCAGTCCATCTCGATCAACGGCCTTATGCCGTTTCTCAGGCTGTCCTGAACAAAAACAGTATCGCCTTCAACCAGGTATGTTATGTTTGCAAGTCTTAAGAAATCAAGTATCGCCCTGTCACCCTGAACAGACTCCATATTAAGTCCTGTCACCTTAGCTGAACCGCCGTGTATAAGGCTTCCAAGGCAAAGCAGAAATGCACCGTTGCTCCAGTCACCTTCAACTTCGAAGTTCCCGTCAGGAACCTGATCTGCAGTCTTCGCAGGCACCCTGAAGATATTGTCTTCCTTAACTATGTTGATACCGTATTTGGAAAGCGCAGCTATAGTAAGCTCTATGTAGTGGATCGAAGCGATCGAGCCTTCAACTTCAATTAAGGATTCCCTGTCAAAGCATGACAGCGCCATCAGAAGACCTGAGATATACTGCGATGAGACACTTCCGTCGATAACATATTTACCGGGCTCTATATCACCTGTAACCCTGATCTCATTTGCATCAGGATCCGGGATGATCTTTACTCCAAAAGGAGCAAGGCAGTCGGCAAGTTCTTTTATAGGTCTTTCTATGAGTCTTCCCTTTGTCTTGAAGATAAGCGTCTTCACATTTGAAGACTTTACGGCGAGCGATACGGGGATCATGAATCGAAGTGTCGATCCGCTCTCGTTGCAGTTAAGTACAAGCGTATCTGAATCAGTTTTTCCGAACGCTCTGAGGCAAGCCTTGGTGGCTTTTATATCATCATTATCGTCTTCGGAATCATCAAGAAAACTGCCTCTGGCACCGAGCATGAAGTTAATTATGAGCTCCCTGTGAAAGACCGATTTTGAAAGCGGTGCCTTGATATCAAGATTAAGATTTCTGCAAGAGATTTTCATACGGACAAAAACTTCAGGAACTCCTCTTTTGTCATCTTCTTTATCTCGGCTTTGCCGATCTTATTTACAAGTATAACCGATAAAGTGTCTCCACGTTTCTTTTTGTCGTTCATTGCGCCTTCAACTATTGCTTCAGGCGTGATGTCATCACTTACGGGGAGCTTATAAAGCTTTAACAGAGCCTTCATTCTCTCCGCATCTTCAGGAGCCAGGGTTCCTGCTCTGACGCATGCATCCATAACGATTCCCATACCTTTTGCGACGCAGATCCCGTGAGGCTTTGTAAAACCGCTGTCGCGCTCTATCACGTGTCCAACGGTGTGGCCATAATTCAGCGTCTGTCGTCTGCCGTTATCATTCTCATCCTCGCCTACCACGCTCGCCTTGTCAGCAACGTTCATGCAGACGATCTCTTCAAGAAGATCTCCGTTATCTCTTATGTCGCCGTTCGCTTTTTCGAGCTTGTCGAAAAGAGCGGTATCCATGATGAAGGCATGCTTTGTAACTTCACCCATGCCCTCAGTAAATACCTCATCAGGAAGTGTCTTAAGAAATGAAATATCTTCCAGAACAAGTGACGGCTGCCAGAAAGCGCCTACCTGGTTCTTGCCCATAGGGATATCGATTCCGGTCTTGCCTCCGACAGATGCATCGACCATAGCAAGGAGTGACGTCGGCAGCTGTATCACTTTTATTCCGCGAAGGAATGTCGAAGCCGCAAAGCCTGCCATATCAGTCGTTACGCCGCCGCCAAGACCGACAACAAAGTCAGTCCTGGTAAATCCGTTTTCCGCCATCTTATTCCACATGCCGGCGATCTCATTTATATTCTTATTCTGTTCGCCGGCTTCGAATACGTAATCAACAGTCTCTAACCCTGCGCCCGCAAGCTCTGTCTTTACTGCATCCAAATAAAGCGGTGCGACATTTGTCTCAGATACGATAAGGGCCTTTAACGCACCGGGGCAAAGCTTTTTTGCCTCCTGCCCAAGCTCTTTGACAGCATCCTTTCCGATAAGAACGTCGTAGCTTTTTGATGCTGCATTTACACGTACTGTTCTCATATACCGTCGACCTCTTCTTTGATCTTTCTGCCTTCGTCTAACAGATCGCGAAGGCCGTCGAAATCATCCTCCACCAGAGCTTTTCTGTATTTGGCAAGTTCTTCCTGAAGATGGTCGATCTCAAAGATCAAGTTGTCCTTGTTCTCCAGAAAGAGCTGTGTCCACATCGTCGGATTCAGCCATGCGACTCTTGTCATATCCTTATATGATCCTGCCGAGAAACCCTTGTGATTCCTTGCTGAAGGGCTCTTGATATAAGCGTTCGACACAAGGTGCGCCATCTGCGAAGTAAAAGCGATCATCTTATCGTGCTCGTCAGCGTGGGATAAATGGTAGCTTCCGAATCCGCACGGCGACAGAAGATCCTTTACCCTGTCTAAAAGGAACATGTCATCGAATCTCGGAGGAACGACTACCATAGGTGCGCCGAAATACATATCACCTCTCGAATGCGTCATGCCTGAGAACTTGGTTCCTGCCATCGGGTGACAGCCGACAAATAAAAGACCGTTCTCTTCAGCGATCTTAAAGCACTTCTCACAGACAAGCCTCTTGGTGCCGCACGCGTCGATTATCATGCCATTCTTATTGAAGTGCTCCTTATGCGTTTCCATCCAGTTTATGCTTGCTTCGGGATACAGCGAGAGGATGACAAGATCACAGGATCCGAGATTCTCATCTGTGAGCTCGGCGTCAATGATGCCCTGCATCTGAGCCATCCGGGTTATGCTCTTTGTACGGTTCCAGCCATATACGGTTGCTTCAGCTTCATTCTCTTTATAAGCCTTCGCGAATGAGGCACCTATAAGACCTAATCCTACTATTCCTACTGTCATCTTCATTTAAAATGCACTTCCTTCAATTACTGTTTTCGAGCTTATATAAAAAGGCGCTGACAAAAGATCAGCGCCCTATTGATTACAGAATACTTCTTGCCTTTGCGATTGCTTCCATCACTTCTTCGAACTGTGAAGGAGTAAGCTGCTGGGCAGCATCCGAAAGAGCCTTCTCGGGATTGCAGTGAACTTCGATCTCGAGGGCATCCGCGCCTGATACGACTGCAGCCATGGACATCGGCTTGATGAGGGATGACTTTCCTGTCGCATGTGAAGGGTCACCTACAACAGGAAGGTGTGTGATCTGCTTCAACACCGAGATCGCACTTACATCGAAAGTATTTCTCGTGTATGTCTCGTATGTTCTGATTCCTCTCTCACAGAGGATTACGTTGGGATTTCCTTCGCTCATGATGTACTCGGCACTCATGAGGAGCTCCTTGATCGTAGCTGAAAGGCCTCTCTTCAAAAGGATCGGCTTGCCTGTCTTTCCAAGAGCTTTCAGGAGGTCGAAATTCTGCATATTGCGTGCACCGACCTGGAGGAAATCAACTTCCTCGAAGATCGGGATCTGCTCGGGGCTCATGATCTCGGAGCAAATCGGAAGTCCTGTTTCCTTCTTTGCCTCAAGGAGAAGTCTTATTCCCTCTTCGTGGAGTCCCTGGAAATCATAAGGAGAAGTTCTGGGCTTGAAAGCGCCGCCTCTTAAGATCGTTGCGCCTGCAGCCTTAACTGCTTTTGCTGCACTCATGATCTGTTCTTCGGTCTCGACGGAGCAGGGACCTGCGATCACTGCAAAATTACCGCCGCCGATCTTAACTCCGGCAACATCCACGACAGTATCCTCGGGATGGAACTTCCTGTTTGCCTTCTTGAAGGTCTCTGATACTCTCGTTACCTTCTCGATGATATCAAGGCCCTGCAGCATATCGATATCGACCGTTGAAGTATCACCGATGAGGCCGAGCACAGTGCAGAACTCACCCTTTGACTCGTTGACCTTAAGGCCTTTGTCCTCAAACCACGAGATGAGGCTTGCTATCTGTTCTCTTGTTGCCGTGTTCTTAAGTACTGCAATCATTTTATTTATCTCCTTAATGGGGCCTTTACCCCTTTTTTATCCTGTTCATGACTTAACTTCATGTTTAATAAAAAACGCTGCCGGGTCTTTAGCGTACCCTGCAGCGTTATTCAAATCAAATCAATATCTTTGGTTTTCTTTGGCGCTTGCAAAAGCCGCTTTAGTTCTTCTCCCTAAAGTAGTAGTAATAGCTATACGCATAAAAGAAAACCGCAGTCTTCATAAGGACTCTCCTTAAATTAAACTGCGGTTATTAAATCACACCTTTTTGCATATTGCAATAACTAATACCGACTAAACAGGGTTTAAGCGAAATCCTCAAGCCCCGTCTTCTCATGGATCAGTTCGATGACACTGTCAGGTTCCATATTGAGAGCTACAGCTATCTCATTATTCATTCTGTTCCTTGCGTCATTTAACGCACGCTCGTCCTGGGCATTAAGATGCTTGCCCTCCTTTGAGAGCTTCTCGGCATGCCTGTTGATCAGGTAAATGAGTCCGACGATATCTTCCCTGCTGCCGTTAACGATTATGTCAGTAAATGTAGCCTTGCGCTCGTTACGGTCATCGATCCAGCTGCAATTATCTATCGGCAGCTTATCGAGCAGCGCAATAGCTTCCTTCTTGGAAGCGACAGGCCTGATCCTGCTGACCTGCGCCTCATTATTGAGAGGCACATAAACGTACTGTGATCTTGTTACAAAGAGAGGCTTAAGAACATAGTATTTCTGAGGCTTCTCTTTGAAAAAACTAATGTCTTTAATGTCATCTATCTGGCATACGCCACTGCCCGCATAAACGATGTTGTCACCTATCTTGAACCCCATTCCAACCTCTCTTTCCATAAATTAGTCAAAAAAATTTATAAAAATTGCAAAAAAACTATTTGTAAAAAACGAATTATGGTATATACTACAAGATTTATTTTAGCATGCGTCAAAAAGAATTGCCTCATGGCAAATTCTACAAAAAACGCTCTATTTCGGGCGATTAGTTTGACTTTGTCAGGTTTTTACAAAAGCGGTCTTAAACTTATCGACCACCAATTGCTTCAAGTGCCTGTTTTTTCATATTCCCCAAGTCAGGCCTTATCGCATGCTTCCTTTATCCTGTCGATCACGATCTCCAGAGCCTTGATACGGGCATACTTCTTGTCGACCGACTCAAGGATGTACCAGGGGGCAAATTCCGTCGATGTCTTCTTGATCATCTCGTCGATCGCCGACTCGTACTTATCCCATTTCTCGCGGTTGCGCCAGTCCTCTTCGGTTATCTTCCACTGCTTCTCCGGATTTGCCTGACGCTCCTTAAAACGTTTGAGCTGTGTTTTCTTATCGATCTGGACCCAGAACTTGATCACAACTGCGCCCCAGTCAGTGAGTTCCTTTTCAAATTCATTGATCTCGTTATAAGCTCTCTGCCAGTCGTTCTCCGAGCAGAAGCCTTCGATACGTTCGACCATGACCCTGCCGTACCATGTACGGTCAAAGATCGCGATATGTCCCGTCCTCGGAAGCCTTGTCCAGAATCTCCAAAGGAAATGCCTGGCCTTCTCATGCGGTTCCGGGCTTGCGATCGGAAGCACCTCATATCCTCTCGGATCGAGAGCTCCCGCGATCCTTTTAATGTTTCCGCCCTTTCCTGCGGCATCCCAGCCTTCATAGCAGATTATGACAGGGATCTTTTTTCTGTAGAGCTTATTATGCAGATCTCTTAATTCGTCCTGAAGTTTGTCGAGCTTCTCCTCATATTCCTCATCCGTCAGTATCTTATCCTTAAGATCGATCTCCTTAAGCAGCGGTGTCTTCTTGAGCGGGAACACATTCTGAAGGATCGGAGCAGCAGTGCTCTGATTCTTCAGCGCTGTCTCGATCCCCTGATTAAGGAACTCCAAAACCTGCAGCTCGGCAAATTTCCTGTCCTTGCTGTCGATTATGTACCAGGGCGCCGTCGGATTATTGGTATCCTTGAGGTACTGGTCATATACTTCAAGACAATCGTCATAGTGCTTGTTCTCATACAGATCGCCTTTGTCGACTCGCCACTTTGTATCTTTGTCATCGAGAAGTTTTTCGAGCCTTTCCTTCTGCTCCTTTTTCCCTATATGGAAGAAAAACTTCATCACAAGATAGCCGTTATCAACAAGAGATCTCTCGGTCCTGTTGATCGAATCGATCATCTCCTCATATTCATCATCATCAAGAACTTCTTCTACTCTGGAATCGGTGATCTCTTCCATCCAGAAGGTATCATAAAAAGCAAACTTCCCCTTCTCGGGAATCTCTCTCATGTATCTGTACAGGAACGGATACCTGAGATCCTCTTTTGACGGCTTCGGGAAAGTCTTTACCCTGAAGAATCTGGGGTCGATGTTTTTGATTATCTTGCCCAGCACACTGCCTTTGCCTGCCGCACCCCAGCCCTCGAAAATGACCATTACGGGGAGTCCGGCTTCCTTTATCTTCATCTGGGAAGCAAAGAGCTTGCTCCTCTCTTCCTCTAATCTCTTTGTAAACTCATCATCTTCCGGCTTGACCGCCTTAACAAAATCCTTAAGCATAAAAAGCCTCCGTTTCTGTTTATATCATTCAAATCGCAGGTCCAGACAGCGCCGCTGATTTCACGACTTATCTTTTATTCTTTAATTATGAGAACTATCAAACGGATTTAACAGTCGGGAATTGCATACTTTTCCGGTTGCCCTATTGTGCATTTAACATAGGCAGTAAATTATATAATTAAAATCCGCCAATCCCGGAAACATTGCAAATAAAAAAAGCGGACCGCAGCAGCGTCCACTTTTGAGTATTTAATATACCGGCCGGGAGGCCGGGGCAGCATCAAGGCAGATATAACCTAATCAGATCCTGATCTCTTCAAGCAGAGTCTCGAAATCCACGCGGTCGAGTTCGACTTCCTCATTCAGAGTATCGATGTCGATCTCACTCATCGAAGAGATGCCCTGCTCGCTTTCCTCATTGTGATCGTAAGAAATAAAATCTTCCATAACAGAAACACCTTCATAAGTTACTGTTCGTATTCTACTACTAATGTTCCGGATTTTTGGAAGACTTTTTCAAAAGTAATCTAAACATAATATTACAAATGACCCGGCCATCTTAAAGCCTGATCAATTCCCGGAAAATAAAACTCCCGCAGGAAAAACACTGCGGGAGTTTTCTGTTCAGTTATTAAACCGGTTGATGATTTAAGCCTTTATGCCCTTGCAATCGTTGATGTACTGTCTGATGGGTCCGATGTCGGTATATTTAGCGATACCGCCTTCCTCAGGGATAACGAGGACCGGAACATTAACGATCTCGAACTGCTTAGCGAGCTCAGTCTCATCATCAGCATAGATAAGCTCATAATCAAAGTGCTGCTCATCGAACATTGCCTTTACGGCCTTGCACTTGGCGCATGTATGTGTCGAGAAGAGCATCGGCTTTGAACCTGTTGCCTCAGGAGCGGGCTTAAGCTCGGGAAGTTCCTTTTCTTCAACAGCACTTACAGTAACAGTTGCTGTTCTGGGCTTCATTGAAGAATTGCAGGTGTCATACGTCTTTCTGTCCTTGAACTCCTGGAGTTTACCGTCATTCCAGTTCTTAACCGGACGGTAATAACCCGTGATGCGGCTGTATGTCTCGGTCGGGTTGCCGCATTCAGGGCATGCCTTTACTTCGCCGGGGAGGTATCCGTGGACGGAGCAAATGGAGTATGTAGGTGACATTGTATAGTAAGGCAGTCTGTAATTCTCGGCGATCTTTCTTACGAGAGAAGCTGCAGCCTTCCAGTCAGGGAGACGCTCGCCTAAGAATGCGTGGAATACCGTACCTGATGTATAGAGAGTCTGGAGATTATCCTGGACATCAAGTGCATCAAAGATGTCGGAAGTGTAGCCGACAGGAAGGTGTGAGCTGTTGGTGTAGTAATATACGCCGGAAGCTTCGTTAGCCGTGATGATATCCGGATATCTTGCCTTATCGTGCTTTGCAAGACGGTAAGCTGTGGACTCGGCAGGTGTAGCCTCAAGGTTATAAAGGTCACCGTACTTCTCCTGATATTCGGAAAGCTTGTTTCTCATGTGATTGAGAACGTCAGCTGCAAACTTCTGTGTCTCCTCGTGTGTGAGATCCTTTCTGAGCCACTTGGCATTGAGGCCTGCCTCGTTCATGCCGACAAGACCGATCGTTGAGAAGTGGTTATTGAATGTTCCCAGATAGTGTCTCGTGTAAGGATAGAGACCCTCTTCAAGGAGCTTGGTTATGGTGTTTCTCTTGATCTTGAGGGATCTTGCAGAAATATCCATAAGGTGGTCAAGTCTCTTGTAGAAGTCTTCCTCGTCAAGAGCGAGATAAGCGATACGGGGAATGTTAATGGTAACAACGCCTACTGAACCTGTTGACTCGCCTGATCCGAAGAAGCCGCCGGACTTCTTACGGAGCTCACGAAGGTCAAGACGGAGTCTGCAGCACATTGAACGCACATCGGAAGGCTCCATGTCGGAGTTGATGTAGTTGGAGAAATAAGGGATTCCGTACTTTGCAGCCATCTCGAAAAGAAGCTTGTTGTTCTCGGTCTCAGACCAGTCGAAGTCTCTCGTGATGGAGTATGTGGGGATAGGATACTGGAAGCCGCGGCCGTTAGCATCACCTTCGATCATGATCTCGATGAAAGCCTTGTTGACCATGTCCATCTCAGCTTTACAATCCTTATACTTGAAATCCATCTCTTTTCCGCCGACGATACAGTTCTGCTCTGCCAGGTCATTCGGAACTGTCCAGTCAAGAGTGATGTTTGTGAACGGGCTCTGTGTACCCCATCTTGAAGGAGTGTTGACGCCGTAGATGAAGGACTGGATGTCCTGCTTGACCTGCTTGTAGTTAAGGTTATCCACCTTAACAAAAGGTGCAAGATATGTATCGAACGATGAGAAAGCCTGAGCTCCGGCCCATTCGTTCTGCATGATGCCGAGGAAGTTGACCATCTGGTTGCAAAGTGTGGAGAGGTGTTTTGCAGGAGCAGATGTGATCTTTCCTACGATGCCGCCCAAGCCTTCCTGGATGAGCTGCTTTAAGGACCATCCTGCACAGTAACCTGTGAGCATGGAAAGATCGTGAATGTGGATGTCTGCATTTCTGTGAGCATCTGCGATCTCTTTGTCGTAGATCTCAGAAAGCCAGTAGTTTGCCGTGATAGCGCCTGAATTGGAGAGGATGAGGCCGCCTACGGAATATGTAACAGTGGAGTTCTCTTTAACACGCCAGTCCTCTACCTTAACGTAGCTGTCTACAAGATTCTTGTAGTTCAGGAGAGCGGAATTCATGTTACGGATCTTTTCACGCTGGTTACGATAGAGGATGTAAGCCTTGGCAACGTCCTCATAACCCATTCTCTGAAGTGTAGCCTCAACGCTGTCCTGAATGGACTCGACGTCGACCTTGCCGCCTTCGGCTTTCTTCTCGGCATCGGATACTGCATTTAAAGCGAGCATGTCAATGATCTGACTGTTATACTCTCTCTTCTGTGCTACAAAAGCCTTCTCGATAGCTCCCGAGATCTTGCTTAAATCAAAGTCTACAACTTTGCCGTCTCTCTTGATGATTTGAAACATGTTCCTCTCCTTAACTTTCTCCGCGGATCTTTGCTTGCGGTATTATTTTCTTCGCATTTTCCAAAGACTTTTCCAGATCTTCGCGCGGCATTCCGCTTAAGCCTTCGCCGTTCAGCAGATTCCCCGAATCAACAAAGCCCTGGAGGAAGTAATTATCAGCTCCTTCCACCTGACTTGCGATCTCATCGAAATCCTCAGGCTTATGCAGAGGCGACACCACTGTCGTTCTGAACTCATGAGCGACTCCGCTGTCTTCGATCACCTTGATGCTCCGCTTTATAAGTGAAGTATCAAAGCCTGATATTCCGACTGTCTGAGCATACTTATCGAAAGTGTTCTTGATGTCCATTGCCACATAATCGACATTGCCTTCAGAGAGGATCTTCTCCAGTCTTTCCGGAAATGTGCCGTTGGTATCGAGTTTTACCTTGAATCCCATCGACTTGATCTTTGCAATAAACTCACCGATATCAGCATGCATAAGCGGTTCACCGCCCGTGATGGCAACTCCGTCAAGGATCCCCTGCCTTTTCTTAAGGAAAGCGAAAAAATCCTCCTCGCTGATCCTCATGTCTTCCGGGGGATCAAAAACCAGTGCCGGGTTGTGGCAAAAAGGGCATCTCAGGTTGCAGCCGACAGTAAACACCGTGCAGGCCACATTACCGGGGAAGTCCAAAAGAGTAAGCTTCTGAAGTCCGCCGATGATCATGCCCAATACCTCGCTTTTGAATTGAAAAATAGGTGCGAATGCGCTTCGTTTTTCATCGAAACGCTCTTAAAGGATACCTATATGTTGTGGTTGTGTCAACGGCAAAACCCAACATATTGTGCTTGTAACGTGATTGTAACAAAAAGCATGAAAACTTGACAACCACAAGGTGTTTAGGGTTTTTCAGGGGTATTTCAGATATGGATGAACAGGAAAAATGTAATATTTCTGTCCCGGAAAATGTCCCCTTCAAGGGACAGGCATTCTGCCAAAAAAGATCAGGAGGCCGGAGTGAGATTCCAGGTCAGGCCGGGCTTATCTTTGAGCAGATCATAATAAGCCCGGGTGTCGAAGCTGAATGTGTAATCGGTAAAGTCGCTGATACGGATGGTGCCGTCTTCGGGATCCTTATACATCGCGCCGGCTTCCCCGTGACAGATCGTATATGTGCCGTCCCTGTTTTCGAGAATGACAAATTCCTGGGAATCATCAAACGAGAAATAGTCGGGCTTTACCGCTCCGTCCCTGCCGGTCAGATATATATTCTCGGAATAGACATCATTTACCAGTCTCATACGGTATTTGCCGGCATATCTTGAAAGCTCAACTTTGATGCCTGAATTGCCGTCAGTTGATGATGCAGGACTAAGATCGTATATTCCGCTTTCTACTGGCTTCCTTGAACGGGACAATGTCTCGTTATAGTAAGTCCTGTATTCACTGCGGCCGTCAACGAGCTGAAGTTTTACCGTTCCGAGGCCTGCAGCAGCAAAAAGGAATACCAGCGTTCCCGCAATAAAGAACAGCAGGCCTGAAGCACTCGGCTGTATTCTTGTATTATTAAGTTTCTTGAGGTCGAGCTTTGAAAGCTTTTTTATAAGTGCAATAAGTCCGGCAGCATCTGCAGGGATCATCAGTGCCATGTAAGCCATCGTATAGAACGGGGCAGATTCCCAGATCAGGTGGAAGACATATCCTCCGACAAAGGTCAGGATAAGGAGCAAAGCCGGAGTGCCTTCTTTTCTTCTTGCGGTCTTCACCGAATAAGCCGCGCCGCCAATGAACATCAGAAGCTGGAATACCTTAAGGAATGATGCCGCAGCGCGGATCACTTTCGGACTGGCCATAAACCATGCAAGAGGAGAATCATTGGTGTCAAGATATGTGTTCCTGCTGATGAACTCAAATCCGCAGTGTGTCGGATCGGACCACTGGATCATGGCCTTCCTTGTATAAAAGCCCAGTCCGCTGTTCGGTTCAGATATAAAAGATCTCAGGCTTTCGGCGATATCCTGCTTTGCGGTCTGAGCCTGAACGGCGGTATCAAAACCCGCTTCGGCATAGGTCTGAGCATTATAGCCGTTGAACATGCCGCCCTCCTCCTGCATGCCCATTGCGACATAAGACCACATGGACTCGCCCGAGGATACCGGCCTTCCGATGAAGGCTCCGACAATGAGATTAAAGCAAGGGTTAAGAAGGACTGCCGCTGCAATGACCGCAACGGGAATATAAAGCTCCTTAAATCTCTTCTGCCTCAGAAGTTCTGCCGCCAGATAGATGGTTATCGCGATCGCATAGATCAGGAAGTTGTTCTTGAATACGCACGCCACTGCGATAAATGATGCAACGATAACAGTACTCTTAATGCTCTTCTTTTGTGAAGCAATGTCAGATGCATGCTTCATTGCCCTGACAGCCAGAAACAGCCCCGGGATCTCACCGTATACGATCATGGCCTTTGCCTGAAGTGGCAGGAATAAGACTCCGCATATCATGACCAGGACCTTTGACTTTTTGGAAAGACCGAACTTGCCTCCGATCTCTGAAAGGTCTGAATAGATGAACGGGATCATCAGTGAATTTATCAGCATGAGGACAGTGTTGTTGTAATGACCGAGCACTGAACTCAAAAGATATATGACAACAGACATTCCGGTGTTCTGCGGACATATGCCGAGATATCCGGGCGGCGTGAAAGCATCAGTCTGACCCCAGGCAAAGCTGTATGCGGCCTGCTCTATCTCGAGCTGGTCAACGCGCTGGCTTATTCCGCCTGCGGCAAGAGTAAAGATAAGGCACTCGGCGAATATTACTATCTTTAGAATGGTCATGGCACGGCTATATGTATCTTTATCTTCGAACCTCGCGAAAAAAGCTGCCGCCTTCTGCATCTTGAATAAATATATCCCCAAAGCTAAAACGGCAGCAATAACAGGCAATAAGATCCAAACCGAATTAAGAAAGATAACGCGAACATTACCGATGTCGGATATGAGCCTGTATGTACCCGTGAAACTTATCAGGAAAAGATAAAAGCATGCAGCAAAAGCTATAACCGTAATTACGGCTTTATAGAATGAATATAATCTGCCTTTGCTCTGCGAACTGTTCATATAGATGAATAATAAGATATATAAGTGCTTATTTCAATTTCAGGGTTATGAGGATTGTTACCCCTTTTTCTTTTCTATCCTGTT
The DNA here is from genome assembly GCA_024684815.1 of Saccharofermentans sp. Classification (GTDB taxonomy): domain Bacteria; phylum Bacillota; class Clostridia; order Saccharofermentanales; family Saccharofermentanaceae; genus Saccharofermentans. The sequence goes on from JAIKWL010000023.1 coordinate 84,589, forward strand.
GAACTGAGGCCTAACTTCAACTTCCGTGACGGCAGCACCTTCACGCATGGTGATTATATCCTTTACGCACTCTGCGATATCTTCAGGAACCAGATAGCAGCCTTCCTCTTCCGAAGGAGCAAAATCCGCATTCCTGTAAAGCTTTGTTCCCGCGCAAAGATCCGGACAGACCGTAACGACCCGGATACCGGTCTTCCTGACTTCTTCATAGAGACTTCTTCCGTAACTTCTAAGTCCGGCTTTGAGAGCTCCGTATGCAGCACCGTGGGTGTTGATCCTGGTGGATGTGACCGAAGCAATGTTTATGACCATGCCTCTTGTCTCTTTAAGCTTCGGAAGCAGGGCTGATGTAAGTATCATTGGAGCTTCAAGATCGGTCCTGCACATCTCTTTTATCTGGTCCGGCGTGTTGAATTCCGCAAGTCCGTAGTATGCGCTGCCCGCAGCATTTACGAGAAGATCGACTCTTTTGATCTCCCTGACCTTCTCCAGAAGGATATCCGTATCTCTTAGATCGAGTGATATTCTCTTCTCGAAAAAATCACTGTTCTCAGGGAACACCCTTCCGATACCATAAACTTTGTATCCTTCGCCTATCAGCATCCTGGCTATTGCAAGACCTATTCCGGATGATGCTCCGGTCACTACAGCTGTCTTTAATTCCATTTGAATATCTTCTCCCTTCCTATATGTTCCCCGAGAAGACCGCAGATATATTCCTGCATCTCTTTATCTGTATCAGGCCCGTATTGCGCGACGCCGTTTTTTACAACATAAGGATACCATGCGATCTTTGAATCGGGATAAGCCTTCCTCATCTTGTTCAGATAATCAGAAGAGATCCTGAAAGTGCCTACGCTGACATCAGTAAGTTCCTTCAGATCGATCTCAGCCGTGATCTGATGTATCAGTCTTTTATATGCATCCCTGTAATCCGGGATCCTGATCACCGGATCAAAACAAAGCCTTACCTTTGCGCCGCGAGATAACGCACCTGCAGCAGATCTGATCCTGGCACTTACTGATGCCGTATAACGTTCATAACAGGTTACAGTCTCTTCAGGTGAAATGGTATATGCATAGATGACGTTCGATATATTATCTTCGATCACCGGAGCTGCCTTTGTTCTTAATTCCACAAGAAGATCATCGTGAGAAAGCGCCATCTCCTTCCAGAAATCCGCATGCCCCGTAAGTGAGTTCATGGCAATAAGATCGGTATCGTAAGAAGCACAGACATACATCGGTCCTTCTTTTAGTTTTTCCTCAACGTCTTTTCTATAGTCATCGAGATTTACAAATACAACCATATAAGACGACGGATACATACCCCTCAGATAGCAGTATTCGCAGTCAAAAGGACAATTCATCATTGAACTTGCATAGTAGAAATTCTTCTGCCCGAAAGACTGGCAGACAGGAGCTCCTTCAAATATCCTGTTGCCTTCCCTTACGGCAATTATCAGGGCCTGATTATCCTTCTGCAAAGTCCGGTCCTGTCTCTTCCTGTCGAAAACATCTTTATAGTGCCTGATATATATCACATTGGCATCCCGGGCCTTGCTCAAGATCTTTTCGGTCTCCTTAAGCCCTGCTGCTCTTTCCTCAACGTAGATATGAGTAAATCTCATCGAGCACCTCCCTTCCGGATCTTTTGTCCTTTACGGGGAGCCTGCCCTGCTCTTCCAGCTTTTTTAAAAGGTCTGACAGTTCATCTTCCCTGCCTGATACGGCACAATAATGCTCAATATCCTTAAGTTCATTCCGCATATATTGGGTGAGCCTTAATTTATCTTCAATATCATCCGGCAGGAATTCGTATCTTTTAGTTTCGCCACCAGCTGAAAGATAAGAGACGATCTTCTTTATGTCTTTGAGGTTTTTGCTTATGAGACCGGCAACCTCCTTAGGGGAAGGAAAACTGTCGCCGCTGTCAGATACGACTTTATATACAGCAAGATTTGAAGGAGGGATTATCTTAAGTGCTTCATCACATATAAGAGCAGCTTCCATATCGTAGAGCATTCCGTCCTCAACTTCAGTAACAATCCCTGAAGAAGTCGTAAGAGATATCTCATCTATTCCTGTCTCAAACAGGATATCAGGATAATATCTTCTGCCTGTCTCCTGCGAGATGACCTGGTTAACAAGATATCCCTTGCCCTTGTTTTTTCCTGCACAAATGCCGATATTGAGCACCCTGTCAGAAGAAGACAGTTCCAGCGCGCTTATCACATCAAGGGCTTTTTTCCCGACACCGGTGACTACCACTTCACCGTCAAGTCCGTTAAGCGACGATGCTTCACATTTGAGAGCTGCAAGAATATAGAGCAAGTGATTACCCTTCCCTTTGTTTTTGATAATTATATTATAAAGTGTTAAGATTAGTCGTCTTGAAGAAAACGGAGGTTTAATATGGACAGATTACTTACGGGACTTCAGCCCAGCGGCTCACTTACTATCGGCAATTATGCCGGAGGCATCTCTCAGATCGTAAACTATCAGAAAGACTATGAGACATTCCTCTTCGTCCCTGATATGCATGCCATCACGGTTCCCCAGGATCCTGAGGCTCTTCACAGGAACATAATCAATGCCATTGCCATGTATATTGCATGCGGAGTTGATCCCAACCTCGAGAATATGCATATCTACATCCAGTCAGAGAATCTCTATCACGCTAATCTCTCATGGATATTCGAGTGCCATACACCTCACGGCGATCTTACGAGAATGCATCAGTTCAAGGCCAAGTCCGCTCTTCACGAAGCTTTCACGGAAGGTCTCGTTACATATCCCGACCTTATGGCTGCAGACATCCTTCTTTACGATCCGAAGTATGTCCCTACAGGGATCGATCAGAAGCAGCATGTCGAGCTTGCAAGAAACCTCGCTATCCGTTTCAACAACCGTTACGGCGAGCTCTTTAAGATCCCCGAGCCCCTGATCCCCACGATTGGAGCCAAGATCCGTGACCTCCAGACACCTACACAGAAGATGAGCAAATCAACTGACAATCCGAAGGCATCGGTCTTCCTTTCCGATCCGGAGAAAACGATCCGCAAGAAGATCATGAGCGCTGTTACGGATTCCGACGGCATCATAAAATTCGACGAAGATGAAAAGCCCGGTGTATCCAACCTTCTTACCATCTACTCCGTATTCGAAGGCTGCTCCATCGAAGATGCAGTTGCAAGATTCGAAGGCGGCGGATACGGCGATCTTAAGAAAGCCGTTGCGGAAGCAGTCGTCAGCAAAGTCGTTCCTTTCCAGGATAAATATAATGAAGTCATGAACAGCGGTATCATCGATGATATCCTTGACGCAGGCCGTGACTACACGAACAGGATCGCAAAAGAGAAGTACGAACTCGTCAGAAAGGCTGTCGGCTTCGGAAGGCTCTGATCTTTATACAAACCGAAAAACAAACGCCGGATCTTTTTTATTCCGGCGTTTTTTAATTTGTTTTGTTTCTCCAGATATATCCGCTCTTTATCACGGTCTCGATGTGATAACCGGCATCCCCCAGTGAAGCGCGGAGCTTCTTTATGTAGGTATCAACGGCACGGTCATAGCCTTCAAAATCCCTGCCCCATACCGCATCGAGTATCCGGTCTCTTGAAAGTATCTGTTCTTTGTTCTCAGCGAAAAACAATAGAAGATCATATTCTTTCGGGGAGAGTACGATATGCCTGCCGTCAACGCTTACCTGCTTTCTTGCAGGTTCGATCTCGATCTCGTCTATCTCGATACGTCCGTCTTTTACGAGCAGACCCCTGTAGCGGTTGATAAGCGCATTTATCTTTGCAAGGAGCAGCTTTGACGAATAAGGTTTTGTCAGATATTCATCGGCTCCTATCTCATAGCCTTCGATTATATTGTTCTCGCTGATAAGAGCTGTCAGGAAAATGACCGGAACATCGTAGCGGCTCCTAATAAACTTGCAGACTTCCCTCCCGTCTTTGCCGGGCATCATGATATCGAGGATTATCGCATCATAACGGTTCTTCATTACCAGACTGCAGGCATCATCGCCGTCACCGACCTGGTCCACTTCAAATCCGTTTGCCGAAAGGAATTTTGAAGTAATAGTCCTTAAGGACACATCATCTTCTGCAAAAAGGATCCTGTATTTACTGTCTGTCATTCCTTTGCCTTTTTCATCTCGAACCAGAATGTTGTCTCACCCGATCCGCTGTTTACTCCGAACTTTGCCTTATGAAGATCAAGTATGCTCTTGTTAACGGCAAGACCTACGCCTGTGCTGCCCATCCTGTCGGTGCCGGACTTGTCCTTTTTATAGAACAGATCCCATATCTTCTTCTGATCTTTGGCACTTATCGTCTCGCCGTCATTCGTGATCTTGAATATTATATTCCTGCCGCTGCTCTGAAGGCTTACTTCAACTTTTTCCTTACCGTATTTTATCGCATTGGACAGGAAATTAGAGATAGCCATATTCATCATGTCAAGATCGGCCATAACAACGTATTCGCTGTTTTCATCGTCTTTCGTAAAACTAACGTCGATATTGCGCTCATCAGCAATGGCTTTCATATGCTTGCTGCATGCCTCCGCCATCTCGAAAAGCTCCACTTCCTCAAGATCGAGCTTTACATCACCGGAATCCATTTTCGAGAGATTTAAAAGAGTATTGACCCTCTTGTTCATATGCTCTATCTCTTCATTGATCTTGGCAGCCACACCGGCTCTTTCATTCTCGCTTACGAACTCCCAGTTCTCGACATAAGCCTGTGTCACGGCAAGAGGAGTCTTCAACTCATGGGCAAAACTTCTCGTCAGATTCTTTGCTCTCGCCTCATAGTTCATTCTGTTGATATACATTCTGCGCATTGCAAAGCATGTAATAAGCCAGAGAACGATAAGCAGGACCACAAAAAGGATATATGCATAAGCATAATTTCTTAAAACCGCCTCAAGCGGATGGTATACATATGTATCATACATATATACCTTCAACGGGTCATAAACCATCGGAAGATATAATGATTCCGTCTTTATGTTAAATGCATATGACGTTAACCAGCCATTCTCAAAGACAGAGGCACTGTCACTGAATTTGTATTCTTCAATGAGCTTTTCATATATTTCCATGGCTTCCCGGTTAAGCTGAAGCTGTTTATTCTCCTCATCGGACCTGCCGAAACCTTCATAATCCTCATCTTCAGCATAAGCGGTACTTATCGTCCATGAATTTGCATTTGAACTTGATGTCTGAAGATAAATACTCATCGAGCTGTCGAGTTCAGTAACTTCCTCAAGATCACCCGCGAGGTGCACTTCCACAGGCAGACCTTCCTCATCACCCTGCTCAATATATTCATACTCATCAACTTGTGTATCACCATCCAGGATAAACTGAAAACGGATCGCTCCGCTCGGATCCATATTGTTCTGCCAAAAACTGTCGTTGTATATATAACGTCCGTAATGTCCTATATCGGGATCAGTCCTGTTTGTCAGATACTTCAGTCCGTTAAACACGACCAGTGTCGCTTCAAGATTATCACTGCTGTCGACAGTCATATCGCTTAACTGAGGAGTGTCTTCCATGCTGCTGATCTGTTTATTGAATCCTGAGTTGGCTTTGTTCACCTGAACTATGGTAAAGAGGATGCCGCCAAGCGCAATTGCGACCATTATCAATACACATATCAGAGCCGTGATCTTAATATACGATTTCTTCATTTTCCTATTCCCCCACTTTGCGCTTAGCGTCCCTTCGCATCTCTCTATGCCAGGAGTATACAATCTCCATGTGTATTCTTTATGTACATATCCTTAAAAAAGTCAAACGCCGGAGCTTTATCTGCTTCGGCGTTTTTCCTATCCCTTTCTATTCCCACATCTGCAGCCTATTCCACATGCCACAGACGACTTCTGTCATATTCTTCCGGCAGGATTATCCACTCGCCGTCATATTCTTCTATATACCATTCCTTCTCATCTTTATCCCATTCCATCCATCCGTAATCACCGAAATCAGATGAGATGCCCTCATACCAGTACTGCCATGTGTGAGTCTTGGTCGTATTGTTATACCAGAAATAGCAGTCAGTCTCCTCATCATAGTAACAATCATATTCGTCATTCCAGTCGCAGGAACGGCCGAGCGATTTTACATAATAACTGTCCTGAACCGCCGTTGCTTCGTATTCCCGTTGTTTCTCCATTCCGCTGTTAATCGTATCTGCGATAAATGAAGGAAATTCAGGAATCTTTTTCAGGAACTCGAGAGCTCTTTCTTTTTCCATCGACCCGCCGGTGATAATGAAGAATCCTCCGAATCCCAGCATCAGCAATAATATCGGAAGTTTTACGAGCAGATCGAATGCGTTGAGCTTTCCGGGATTTCTGCGGTATCCGTTGTTGTAATCGCGGTCGTTTGAATCATAATGTGTAGATGAACTCTTTTGTGAAGGCGGCATATATGATTCCTCCCTTATTCCTTTAGAGCCTGATCATTAAGGCTTTTGCCCCGGCCTTTGCCGTAATTTCTATCCCGATTACATTTTATGGAAATCAAATATTCATGTCCACATTCTTCGAATGCACAGAGTAGACAAATCAGATTTATCCTCAGATATCGCTTATATCTTTAGTGCACTAAAAGTTTTTGTGCGTTACCCGGTTGTTTGTATTCAAAACAATCTGAAACCGGATCCGTATGATCCGGGCGCAGTTCAATAAATACACTATCTCGGTCCGAGCAAAGGCCAAATAGTGCATAAAACTCAAAATAATGCACTATATGCGTCAAAAAAGAAGCCATATAGTGCATTATTCAGGAAAACTATTTAAATGAGTTTATATAATATTTTATATAGAGTTGCTGCTTCACTCCTGCTCAAACTTACACACGAACCCACTTTAGCCGGAATATCCTTTGCTTTTTTATACAGAGCTTTTCCCTCTTCAGTCAGAGTAATGATCACCACTCTCTCATCCTCTCCGCTTCTTGTTCTTGTGATAAAGCCCTGTTTTTCTGTATTCTTCAGCATCGGTGTCACGGTACCCGTATCCAGCATCAGTCTCCTGCACAGATCTCCCACAGTGATATTATCTTCTTCCCAGAGCACCAGGAACATTATGTACTGGGTGTATGTGATCCCCAAAGGTTTCAGATACGGTGTGTAGAGATTAACTATCTTCCTCGATGCTGCGTACAGAGGGAAACACAACTGCGAATCAAGCTTCATGGATTCATCGATCTTCATTTATTGCACCTTTCAGATAAGGCTTTCCACAAAAGCCCTTACGTCCTTCATATCTTCGGTCGGCTCGAATCTCTTCACGACGTTGCCGCTTCTGTCTACGACAAACTTGGTAAAATTCCATTTGATGTCAGGCTTGCTTGCATAATCCTTGTCAGACTTCTGGAGCATCTTGCTCATGAGAAGTGCCGTGGGTCCCTTGCCGAATCCTTCAAATCCCTTCTGCTCCTTGAGATATTTAAAGAGAGGAAGAGCATTTTCCCCGTTAACGTCAGACTTCTTCATCTGCGGGAACTGTGTCTTGTATTTAAGCTGGCAGAATTCGTGTATCTCCTCGTCTGTTCCGGGAGTCTGCCCCGCAAACTGATTGCACGGAACGTCTATTATCTCCAGTCCCTTATCGTGAAGATCTTCGTACATCTTTTCGAGCGGCTTGTAGTGAGGCGTAAATCCGCATCCTGTAGCCGTATTCACGATGAGTATGACCTTGCCCTCAAAATCTTTCAGAGATATCTCTTCACCTTTAGGTGCAGGTACCGAATAATCATAGATCGACATATTATCGTTCTCCCTTCGTTTGTATTTATTCAAATTATATTGTGTCAAATATAAAATGTATATTCTGTATCCGTCTGTTTATGTTCAGTTTTTTGCATGCGTGAAAAAGGGCTGTCCGGTGAATTTGCTTTTCACGACAGCCCCATAAAATCAATTTATTTAAATTGTAATACAAATATCCCCATATAGGCCAGCCCCAGGATCCCCAAAAGTAATAACAGACATAGAAACCCTCCGAGCACACGCATCTTATTTGCGAATGCGAATATGATACCAATGATCAATAATGCAAAAATCAAGATTGCTGCGTCCATATTTAGTACCTCTACTTTATAGTATAACCTTCTTTTGCGTTACCGCTGATCGTCATCTCAGTCGCTTCACCGAGCTTTACCGTGCCCTCAAACCTGCCTTCGACATCTACGGTAACACCATTCGTTGTCGTAACAGTGAACGTTACTTCAAGTTCAAAAGGTTCATCCATATCGTACTTTTTATACAGGCTGTACTCAGGCACGCCAAGGTCTAGTATCTCCCCTTTTTCGAACGGAGAAAGATCGGTGTTCTTGACGCCGCCGGTCCCGCTGTCATTACCGTTGATCTTATAGTCCCTGCCAAGTTCCCTGATATCTTCTGCATCACATTTAACGTTGATCGCAAATTCTCTCATCTCCGGATAACCGCCTGAGCTTCCCCATTCCTCATAATCAAATGATTCAATGTAATCAGGTGTAAAGATGTCTTCTCCGTATGTCGTGAAATCCCTCCAGACAACGGGCTGTTCCATGATCCCGTTTATATTTTTTATCAGGAGATAATTATCATAAGGATCTTCACAGAGCGAATAGATCCTTGTATTCCTGTCATCATCGACGTATCCGAAGCAGTCTCTTAATGACTCATTCGAAATAGAGCTCTTTATCCTGCCGTAAGGCGCGTAAGTCTTTCCTGCAACGTCAATGAACATCATGTCGATGCTGTCCTTCTCGTACATCTTAACTGATTCCGGATTGCCCGGAAGGTCCGGCGCTTTTGTGACAATATTCGTCAGTACAGAACAGCCCGGGAAACCAAGCAGCATGATAAGCGCACACGCAAAAGCAGTCAGTTTGGTCTTGTTAGTATCTTTCATTATCCTACCTCCTCATTTGAGGTTATAGTAGCACGCTTATCTTTGAAACGCAATAAATTTTTATCGAATTTCAATATATTTTTATTATTCAACAGGTGTCATGGCCAATTCAAAAACGAAAAAAGGCCGGTTCTTTTACAAAACCGGCCCGTAATGATCATGAACTTTCTAAATCTAGTTCTCGTTCGGATAGACGAGACGCCGGTCGGTATCAAACCACTCGGCAACAGTCCTGAACAGCTTAACGATAAACTTACCGCTCTCCGTTATAGAGTAAGAGCCGTCGGGATTCTGCTCTATAGTACCTGTCTCGACCTGTTCATTGAAACGCTTTTCAAATGCTCCGTAGTCTTCAACATATTTCTTCGTGAAAACTTCCCCGACGGATTCCTGAGTGAATGTCTGGTCAGAATTCTCCTCCATATAGCTGAGCATGAATACCGATACTGAACGCTCGACTGTAACAGGAACAAGTACGAACAGAACTGTATTTACGCAGCAGAAGATGCAGAACATCATGATGATGTCCCTTACCGCGATAAAGCCCCAGAACTTACGGACTACAGCCATTATGACCGCGGATATGATTCCGGTGATTATTATGAACGCGATTCCTCTGTACATAAGGACTTCCATATTCTTTAGAAGTCCCGTGTGGAACAATCCGACGAACATCGCCGAGCATACGATATATATGAGCGCATAGAGGCCTATGAGCGCGAAAATGTTGCCGACTGTTCCGTTGCTCTTACTTGTTTTAGACATTCACTGTTTCCCCGTTCTTACGCCTGAGTTCCTCAGCAGCCAATGCCCTTTCCCTCTCGACCGGATCAGCTATGCAGATATCGCCTTTGCCGCTGATCTGGATCGCCGTACCGCAGAACTGGCAGAAACCTGTGGAACTGCGTCTGATGCGGTTGCCTGTAGCACCGCAGTTAGGGCACTCGACAGCAACGCTGTCACGTGCTATCTGATCCTCCAATTGCGTTCTTCTGTATCTTGAATTCTCTTCGATTGTTTTTTCTCTTGAAGCTTCAGCCTGCAGCCTTGCTTTCTCTGCAGCAGTTCTTGAACGTTCGATCTCCTGCTGCTTCAGTATATGATCGCTGACTCTGAAACCGATCTTAACGAGACTACCAAGTCCTATCCCAAACATTAGTATTCCCTCCTTTTTCCAAAACTTATTCCAACGGATATTTTACCATGTCATAGAGCTCCCGCGCCAGTCTCGGCACGGGTAATCCGACAACGTTGGAGTAGTCTCCTTTTATGCACTTTACCAGTAATGCACCCTTGTCCTGAATGCCATATCCGCCGGCTTTGTCGTAAGGGGATCCGCTGTCGCAGTAATCTGATATCAAAAGTTTCTGGTAGTCATCAAGCGCATTGAATTCGACATAAGTTTCTTCTGTAAACATCTTTACATCGGGACCGGACAAAAGTGCGACACCGGTCGCAACCACATGAGTATGTCCCGACAGTACCGACAGCATATTCATTGCCTCTTCACGGTCTTTTGGCTTGCCGAAGATAACATTATCCAGGATGACCGAAGTGTCCGCTCCGATAATGACCGAATCTTTCCTTTCTTCTTCAGGCAGCGAATCGAAAACTGCCTTTGCTTTCAGAAAAGCCAGTCCCTCACTGACTTTTAAAGCGGGAACACCGGCATCATCCATCCTGATTTCTGCTGACCGCTCATCGACTTCGGCAGTGATCACATCGAAATTATCCGTAACCAAAGACAGCAATTCGCGCCTCCTCGGAGACGCGCTTGCTAAGATTATTCTTTTACTATTCATTACTGATTCCACAGCTGTTCTGCTCTTCGATCAATTGCCCGGATTCTTCGGCGGAGCAAAGATTCCCGGAGGAACTGAAGATCCTGAAGACGGTGAGAATGCTTCGATCTCCGCTTCAATGTCATCTGCTGAATTCATGAATCCGCCCGATTTATCTGTTGCGAAGATATTTGAAGATGATTCCGTCTTGAAAGGACTCGGACTGTCAGACTTGATCGGAGTATATGCACTTGCACCGTTTGAATGGGGATTCAGATAAGACTCTGAATCCTCAAGTCCGGAAGTGTTAAGCTGGCCTAAGCCTTCAGCCTGAGAGTTCTTGAACATGTTGGAACTGTCTGACTTCGAAGCCTTGAACGGACTTGCGTTATCAGCCTGCGCATTCTTGAACGGGCTTGCATTATCAGCCTGTGCATTCTTAAAAGGGCTTGCGTTATCGGCAGGTGCACTCTTGAAAGGACTCTGACTCTCTGTCTGAGCAGATTTGAATGCGGAATTGATCGGCTGCGAAGGAGCTTCCTTAGGAGCAGCAGGTGCTGCAGGAGCTGCAGGAGCAGGTGCTGAAGGTGTAGCGGCTGCCTTGGGGAACCCTGATGAAGGTGTAGCGGCTGCTCTCGGGAATCCTGATGAAGGTGCGGCAGGTTTAGGTGCCTCGGCTGCCTTGGGTTCTGCAGCCTTCGGTGCTTCTGCCGGCTTCGGAGCTTCCGCCTTAGGTGCGGAAGGAGCTGCAGGTGTTGCTGCTGCCTTGGGGAACCCTGATGAAGGTGTTGCAGCTGCCCTCGGGAACCCTGATGAAGGTGTTGCAGCTGCTCTCGGGAATCCTGACGAAGGTGCGGCAGGCTTAGGTGCCTCGGCTGCCTTGGGTTCTGCAGCCTTCGGTGCTTCTGCCGGTTTCGGAGCCTCAGTTGACTTGGGAGGCATCTGAGGGATTATCGACTTAACGGGCTCAGACTTGGGAGCTGCAGGAGCAGGTGCCTGAGTCTTGGGCGGTTCCTTCGGAGGGATTATCGATTTAGCAGGTTCCTGTGCGGGCTGCTGTATGCGTGTAAACGTTGTGGCTGTTGCCGTTCCGAACCTGAATGTTGTCTCTTTGTTCTGGCTGTCGAGCTTTTCTTCGTCAGATACATAGTTATTAGCCGGATCCTTCAAAGAAGACTCAGGGATGATCGACTTATTCTTTTCTTCTTCCTTTTTGGCTGCTTCCTCCTCGGCTGCCTTAGCTGCGGCAGCTGCCTGGGCAGCAGCGGTTGCAGGTCTTGTGTGGGCGGGCTTTGCCGGAGCTTCAGTCTGGGAAGTTGATGTTGTGTGTGCCTTTGCGGTCACGTTCTGCTGCTGCTTAAGCCTAGCTTCCATAGCATCAGCGGAAGACTTGCGTTCAGGCTTTGTCTCCTTGACTGCAGCTGCAGCCTGGATACCGCCATGCTGGGCACCCTCAATAGTGTCTTTAAGTGATTCCTTAAAGCTGATCGTTATCTCAGGCAAGATGCCGCTGGTATTATCTTCGAATCTTGCATCGGGATTATCGCTGAATAATGTATAAGCCTGCTTCGGATTCTCCTTATGCGTGATCTTATAGTAGAAGTCAACGAGCTTTGCCAGAGACTTGCTCATAACGAGCCTTGATGCTGTCTTTACAGGAGCATCGTTGCCGCTGATCTCATTAACGTCCTTGAAGAACTCGCCGCTGGTCTTATAGTCGCCGCTGATAATATAACCGGCGCCTGCTTCACCCTTGTCTGCCAGAGTGAGCATTGCATTGGCAACGTCTCTTACATCGACAAACGCACGGCCGCCCTCTCTCGGAGGAATGGTTCCGTTGTTAAGATAACTGTTCAGGACTTTGTTGATCTCGTAGTCTTCGGAATAACCGGGGCCGATGATAAACGTGGGAAGGACCATTACCGCATTCAGTCTGTTGAGTGCGATCTTCTCCATAACATAAGCAGCGGCTTCAGCCTTGGACTTGGCATATTCACCTTCCACCTTGTTGCGGTCGAAATGGATCGTAAGATCCTCTCCTGACACTTCAGGATTAAGAGCATATGCGGAGCTCAGATAAACGAGCTTTCCGATCTTGCGCTTAAGACACATATCGACGACGTTCTCGGCGCCTATGACATTAACTCTTCTCATCGTAAGATTCGTGGAATCAGACAGTGATACATATTCGTCAGTGTGGAAGAGCACGGCAGATCTCGGATCGTCGAGTTCGAAGAACTCTCTCATGGAATCCTTATCTGTGGATATACCATAGCAGATCTCGATATTGGGATTGTTCCTGTAGATCCTTGTATCAGAAAGCTCACTCATGAGGATCCTCACTTTTTCTCCTCTTTGGAGAAGCATACTGATAACAGTTTTTCCTAATGCGCCTTCGCCGCCCGATACAAGATATTTAACCGACATACAATCTCTCCTTGATACTGCATATGTTCTGCAATGGCCTTTCAGGAGTCTCCTTTTTTGTGAACTGGATCCGCCTGATACGGTTCGGGTATTTTAACTGATTGTATTTATTTTACTATTTTAAAAAAGCAAGTGCAAAAAATTTATTCTACGGCTTGTTGACAATTCTGTTACGCAAGTATATTCTTATGACACATTTCCGCTCGGAGATGTATACAATTGAATACTGCTAAAGGCTGTGACGAAGCAAGCCGCAGAGATTCGGATCATTACAGAGAAGTGCTATTTGCTGAGAGGCACGTGACGATATTTGCATCAGGCTATCCCTTCCGAGCCGGCATTCCGAACAGGATCGATCCCAAGTAGACAATGCCCGTGATGCTGCGTTAATGCAAAGGAGTTGTTAGACTTCGTAAGTGGCAAACTGAATGTTTGCAAGTTGAGTGGTACCGCGGATTTTAATTCGTCTCAATGTCCAAGTAGGATGTTGGGGCTTTTTTTTTGCCCCGGCAAAGGCAGACTAAAGACAGATTGACGTAAGAGGAGAAAAAGTATGTCAACAAACAACGAAAGCGTAGAGTTAAAACTCTCAGAAGTAGCATCCCGTGTTCACGGTCTGAGACTTGACATGGGCCTGACACCCGAAGAAGCAGCTGCCAAGCTTGATATTTCCACGGAAGAATATCTTAAGTTCGAGGAAGGCACTCAGGACTTCAACTTCACATTCATTTACAAATTTGCCAACCTTGCGGGCGTTGAGATCTCCGACATCATGGAGGGATCCTCTCCTTCACTCACGGAATATGCGGTAACAAGAAACGGACAGGGCAGCCCTATAACAAGACGTACCGGCTACAAGTACCAGCGTCTGGCATCCAGGTTCAAGAATAAGCTCTGCGAGCCTTTCCGTGTCGTAGTTCCTTATTCTGAAGAGGCTTTGAACCCTCCGTATCACCTCGTTTCACATAACTATCAGGAGATGAACATCGTCGTCAAAGGCACACTTAAGGTAATCATCGGTGATTCCTCCGAAGTGCTTCACGAAGGCGACTGCATCTATTTCGACTCCACCCAGCCTCACGGTGAATTTGCTTTGGGCGGCGAGGACTGTGTCTTCTATGCGATCATCTTAAATCCCGAAGCATGGGGCAAGGGTGAGAACTACACCACACCTTACAATTCAGAAGAGATGCGTACAGACAACGTAACAAACGTTGATGCAGCTAATCTCGAAGATCCGGTCTATGCACGTTATCTCAACGGTGTCCTGGATGAGAACGGCACGATGGTGGACGTCGACGTTAACGTTCCTGCCTGCAAAAAGTTCAACTTCGCATACGACTGTGTTGACGTAATCGCTGACAGAAATCCCGATAAACTCGCCATGCTCTGGGTCGCAAAGGATTGCGTAACGGAGAAGAGATTCACATTCGGCGACATAAAGAAATATTCCAACATGACTGCGAACTACTTCAAGTCATTGGGCATCGGCAAAGGCGACAAGGTCGTTCTCGTCTTAAAGCGCCACTACCAGTTCTGGTTTGCCATGATGGGCTTAGAAAAGCTCGGCGCCGTTGCTATCCCTGCCACACACCTTCTCCGTGACCACGACTACGAATACCGTTTCAACGCAGCAGGCGTCAAGGCAGTATTCTGCACATCAGATGACGATGCTGCAGACGAATGCGAAAAGGCCGCAAAGGTCTGCGGAGTTGAAACGCTCATCCTCTGCAACGGTTCAAGACCCGGCTGGCATGACTTCAATGAGGAGTTCAAGAACTTCTCCGACGTCTTCGAGCGTCCTGCTGACTATGCCTGCGGTTACGATCCTATGGTCATGTTCTTCACATCAGGAACGACAGGATACCCCAAGATGGCTCTGCATTCCTATATGTATGCCATCGGTCACATCCCTACTGCAAAATACTGGCAGAACGTAGATCCTAACGGACTTCACTTCTCCATCTCTGATACAGGCTGGGGCAAGGCACTCTGGGGCAAACTCTATGGCCAGTGGCTCTGCGAGGCACCTATTTTCACATTCGACTTTGACCGCTTCAAGGCCGAAGAGATCCTTCCGATGTTCAAGAAGTATAATATCACCACATTCTGCGCACCTCCGACGATGTTCAGATTCTTCATCAAGGAAGATCTTTCAAAATACGATCTGTCTTCACTTAAATATGCGGTCACAGCAGGCGAGGCTTTAAACCCTGAGGTATTCAACCGCTTCATGTCAGCAACCGGAGTAAGACTCATGGAAGGCTTCGGTCAGACAGAGACAACACTTGCCATCGCAAACCTTGTCGGCTCCAAGCTCCGTATCGGTTCAATGGGTAAGCCCAACCCGCTCTACGATGTTAAGATCCTTGATCCTGACGGCAACGTATGCAAGCCCGGTGAGACAGGCGAGATCTGCATCAATACACAGAACTACCATCCGAAGGGACTTTTCCTCCAGTACTACTTAGCTCCTGAACTCACGAATGAAGCATGGCACGACGGCTGGTACCATACAGGTGATACCGCATGGGCAGATGAGGACGGATACTTCTGGTACGTAGGCCGTACAGATGATGTCATCAAGTCTTCAGGCTACCGTATCGGACCCTTCGAGATCGAGAACGTCATCATGGAGCTCCCTTATGTTCTTGAGTGCGCAGTTACGGGTGTACCTGATCCTCAGGGTGTAAGAGGTATCGTAGTAAAGGCTACGATCACGCTCGTTAAGGGTACTGAGAGGACTGAGGAACTCAAGAAAGAGATCCAGAATTACGTCAAGGAGAAGACTGCTCCCTACAAGTATCCGAGAGTAGTGGAATTCGTTGACGAACTCCCTAAGACATTCAACGGCAAGATCATGAGAAAGGCGATCAGATCAGCTTCTGAAGAACAGAAGTGATACAAGGATCATTAAGATGCTTTTAACCAGAGCGGCTCTATCGCAGAGCCGCTTTTCTTTTGCCCCGGTATGGTCCTGACGTCAAACCTCCTGTCTCTTACAAAAGGCCAGAGGCATTCATATGCTTCGCCGGGATCCCTGAATTCGGCCATGGGAAAATCCGAGATATCAAGGAGCATATTCTGATCTGCATAACATTCAAGAAGCAGATGATGCCTCTTATCGTAGATAATGAAATCATTGATATCCCTGCGTTTAAGGATAGGCTTTCTTATAATGGGAAGTATGGAATTTGCGGGATTTATCAATGAACATAAAGCTTCTTCCCCGATATAAAAATCCAGCTCCTTAAGCGCAGACTGAGCTTCCCTGTACAGATCTCTTATCGCCATCTGTATTCCGTTCATAATCTCACTCTTATAGTCTTCCGCTACTATTGCGCCGTACTTGAGCGCAAAGAAGATCATCTTATAAAGATTGATCTCAAGATTAATGCTGTCCGTCAGAAAATAATCGGACGTCATCTGCTGGACTTCAGCGCTGCTCTTAACAGCTATAAGCGAATACAGATACTGGGCATCCCTAAGATCAGTCATGATATCGACGGCATCTGTTGTACTTCCGGTCCCTCTGCGGTCAGTTATGGCAGCGGGAACTTTGCCGGATCTTAATGCAGCGAGCACAGCGCAAAGATAACCTTCGAAAGTACCGTCATATGTGTATCTCATACCTCTGTCAGCCATATTGTATTCCTCCTGTCCGACTTAAAGTGCCGTCATTCTATCACCCCGAACATATGTTTGTAAATACCATTATTGGGACTTTTGCAAAAGCACAAAATAAAAAGGCTATCCCGAAACCAAACGGGATAGTCTCTTTCTATTTACAAAAAGATGTTCAGGATGTGCTTCTTCTCCTGCCTTTACGGATCTCCTAACATATGGACAAAACCGACTGCAAAATAAACGGCTGCCGCTATGAGCGCAAGCCCCATAATGACCGCTAGGATCCCGACCGCTTTTCCGCTGCCTTTGCTTATAACCTTGCCTCCGGTAATAACAGAAGCTATGCCCTGTATAGGAAAAAGCATGATCATGAGAGGACAGAAGATCAAAGAGGAATTCTCGAGATCGTTGAAATCGTCTCCGAGCTTGATGTCGTTTACGATGTGGGTTGCCGGATTAACAGTGGAAAAGATCCTGAAGAAACTGTACAAAAACAGACCGAAACCCGCTAACGCAGCTAACATTCCCGGTATCGAAAAACCCAGAAGGACATTTCCGCATATTTTGCGCGTCCTGTCCTTTGACCGCCTCATGACAAGAGCAATGGCAAACAGCAGCGGACAGATGATCCACATCCACCAGCAGTTTTCAAATACTATGTCCCATTCCATTACTGATCTTAAACTATCCATATCTTTATTCCTGTTTTTTCTTATGCGGGGAAATAATACCATTGTTTATGAACGCTGATACCGCCGATATGCTCTCCGTTATGGATTATGGCAAACTCATAAAAAACCGGATCGGGCTTTGACCATTCCGCTTCTGCCTTTTTTAGAAATTCCAGTGACTCCTTCTCATCTTCATGGGGAAGAAAACACATATATCTGGCATTTTCGGTATTCATGGCATACGCATTATAGGTTTCCAGATACTCCGGTCCCAAGGGTCTTATCAGCAGTCTTTCTGATGTTATCTCCATAAACTTCTTTCCTTAAAAATCATTTCCGTACATAGTTCGTTATGTTCCGGATATTTACGGTTAAGAACAAAAATCCACAAATCGTACTTTTTCAGCCCTCAAAAAAGTACCTGTGAGATTATACTGAACCATAAGGACTGCCTGAACTGATCTGCGTTTCGATCCTTACCAAACTTCGATCGTCTGATTGAAAACATCTACTCCGTCTTTGCCGGAAGTGATAGTGATCTTGCTGGGCACCACGCTCTTGCCCTTATATTCAGGCTTGCATTTAAATGATGATGCTTTGCCCTGCTCTACAAGATCTGCAAGTATATTGTCATACCCTACCTTGATCCTGTTCACACCGACAGGAACATAAAGGATATTATGAGGATCATCCGTTCCTCCGAAGATCGGTGACATGATATACATTCTCTCGAGGTTACCCTTCTTGCATTCTTCCTGAGCCTTGGCGACCGAATCGATCTCCTCAAAGCTTACCGTATTCTTCTTTTTTAATGCATCAAATAATCCCATTTCATTCTTCCTTTCTGCAAAAGTGTTGCTCTGTTAACCTGCCGGTCAACCAGCCTAAGCAATATTTCTTTTATATTATCGAAAAGCATCCGTCAGACGTAGTCCCTGAAGCTTGAGAGATGGAATGCCGAGTCGACCGGTGCCTTTGCAGTCTCTTTATTTACGCTGCAAAGGACGTATATCCACTGACCCTCGTATATTGAATCCGATCCTTCGTTGACCGCCAGCGGTTTTGTTTTGGACAGTTCTTTGATCTCGTCTTCCGTGAGCTCCGTATCGGAAAGATATACGCTCCACTCTATGTCTGATCCGGAATTGTTTGTCGATGACCAGAAGAAGTATGCGCTTGTGAATGAATCGTATTGAACTGCGTAATAACCCTTTTCGAAGATATCCTCATTTGAAATGTCGAATCCCATCCCCTGCGGAGGTTCGTGATCCGGATCGTCCGGCATATCAGGCGCCTTAAAGTTCGACGATCTTGTCGAAGTTGCAGACGTCGGAACCCGGGTATCAGTCCCCTTCGAACAGGCAGGCAGAGTGAAGATGATGCCTGCGATAAGAATATATAACATGATGTGTTTTTTATTAAGCATATTTATGTTCAGGTTGCCCGGTCATTGGCCGCAGGAATGATCAGGCGGTTCTTATAGCATATAAATTCAACCGTTGCGCCGGTTTCCGTGCTGTCCGGTTTCACCTCATTGACTGTCGAGTAATAGGCGAAAATGTGGTAGGCGGAATAGTCCGGCTCTACAAGAGTGCAGCTGAAAAGATGAAAACCGACGTAATCGCAGCTTCCCAGTACAAGCTTTTTCTTCGGCATTATGTCAAAACCGTTACCTATGTATTTAAGCTCAGTCTTGTAATCCAGTTCGTACGATATGCAGTAGGGTCTTTCAAGACTGTAGTCGTCGACATTGCGGCTTCTTTGGATGTTTACCGCGCCATCCGGGATTACAAACACATCACCGTATTTGGGAGCTTGTTTCAGGCTTCCCGTATAGAATACCGTCTGACAGTCGAGGTCCTCTGAATCTCCGTTTATGTCAGGAGCATAGTAGTTAAATACAGGGTATCCGTCTTCCCTTCCGATAAAGATCAGGAATTCTTTTTCATTGAACGATGTGTTGACATCAGGAACTATTACCGTTCCTATTTCCAACCCTGCTCCTTCAGACAGCTTCATGATCGCATTATTTTTGTAGACGGCAAAATCGATCGAATCCCCGATAGCATTATTTAATATGTCCGGTCTCCCTTCTTCGGGATTTCTCCACATATAGGAAAAAGAATAGATCCTCCCGTTCTTGTCCTTCATTGTGATCGTCGTGAAACTGTTTTCGCTATCAGACCAGTTTTTTTCATTTGTCACTATCAGCGTCTTCTTTTCCATGTCTTTAAAAACGCTTCCTTTATAGGAAAACTCCGTGTCAGGATCTAATTCATGGAATTCTGCGTACGGATTATATGTTGAGTCTCCTTTAAGATGAAACTCGAGATCGTATTTGCTTAAGTCTACCTGTTTGCTCGGGGTCACGATGTCACCGTACTTGAAGTTATCCTTGTACTCTCCCTTATAGACCATGACCAGATGGGCAAGATCAGTATTTTCAAATTCCTTGCTCGGATAGAAATATTCGAAGGTGGGATAATCCCTGTCATCTACAAACTCCATACCAAAATAGATCAGAATGCAGTCATTCTCATTTACTGTGTCGTCCGTTTTTTTACAGGCTCCGAATGCCGCTGCGGAAACAAAGGCAACAGCTGTTGTCAAAAGCAAACGAAGTACACTGATAAATTTATTTCTCATAGCAGCACCTCTCAGCTAAGATGATTATACCATCCGGGTAACGGTCACTTAAAAACGTCTTGGATCTCTCCCTGGTTCCCGGTATGATTTATACAGCATTGGATGTCTGATAGATCTTATCCGGGAAAAAGTAAACTTCATCCGGTACAAATATAATTATTCCCGGTGTATTGTTAACATCCTCCTGGCGCATTCCGACGCAGTCGGAATACTCGAAAACACAGTATTTAAATTTGACAAAGATCGTAAGTCTGTTATCATGCATCTCTATTACTGAGAACAGTATGTATCAAAACTGTCTTTTAAGATCACATTAAACAACAGCAGCATACATATCGTAACGATTACAAGTGCTATAGATATAAATCAAAACAATCTGTTGATCCTCATTTTTTCTCTCCCGTTCAATGGCAAGCTTACCATAAATACAGATTTAGCCATATCAATGTTGCACCCATTCCGGATAATGCTGATTAGCTGTACTAAACAATTATCAAACCAATTGAGTCCTCCCGGTGTGATATATTCTATGTATTATGATATGACATTTTGAAAAGAGGGAGCATGCAGGTTATGTCTGTTTATATCGCATACAGGGATCTTGTAAACTATCAGTTCCAAACGACTCTTTGCGGAGGACCTCCGTTAAATCCCGATTTCCGTCT
>JAIKWL010000051.1 GCA_024684815.1 Saccharofermentans sp.
TCCGTATGACGGGAACCAGGATACTTCCTTACCTTCATAAAGAGCAGCTTCTGCTGCCATCTTGCCTGCGGAGAGGATTCCCTGACCGCCGAAGCCGGCAAAAATTACAGAGAAATCAATCATTTCTTCACCTCCCCAACATTAACACAGTTGTTATTAGTAGCAGGGATCGCACCGGAAACATACTTGCCGTCTGCATCGAACGTGATATCAGCGCCCTTGTAGCATCCCAACGGATACTGCTTTTCCATGTTCTCCTTAAGCCACTCCATTGCTGCGAGAGGCTCCTTACCCCAGTTGGTAGGGCATGTGGAGAGAACTTCTACGAGAGAGAAACCGAGCTTGTTCTTCTGAACGTTGTATGCCTTCTGGATAGCTCTCTTAGCGTTCTGGATGTTCTTGAAATCAGTAACGCAAACACGCTCGATGTAAGCTGCACCTGCGAGGTTGGATAAGAACTCGGAAACGTTGATAGGATAACCCTGATATGAAGGATCACGTCCCCAGGGAGATGTTGTGGTAACCTGGCCAACGAGTGTTGTAGGAGCCATCTGACCTGATGTCATGCCGTAAACTGCGTTGTTTACGAAGATTACCGTAATATTCTCGCTTCTTGCAGCTGCGTGAACGATCTCAGCAGTACCGATGGAAGCGAGGTCGCCATCACCCTGATATGTGAAGACGAAGCTGTCCTTTAAGTTTCTCTTGATACCTGTAGCAACAGCAGGTGCTCTTCCGTGAGCTGCCTGAACCATGTCGCATGCAATGTATTCATATGAGTTGTATGTACATCCTACGGATGCAACACCTACAGCTGTCTCAAGAGCATCATTTGCAACAAGAGTCTCAGCTACAAGTCTGTGGATAATGCCGTGGCAGCAGCCGGGGCAATAATGGAAAGGCTTATCTGTAAGGCCTTTTGTGGGTTCGAAAACTACAGCCATCAGAAATTACCTCCTTCTGTCATTTTTCCCTCGTGGATAGCTACTATCTTGTCAAGGATTTCCTTCTGCATCGGGAGATTACCGCCGAGTCTGCCGTGGAAATAAACGGGCTTCTTGCCGTTAGCGCCGAGTCTTACGTCTTCGATCATCTGACCTGCATTGAGCTCAACGTCGAGGAATGCCTTTACGCTGGACATATCTGCTGCTTCAGAGATTGCCTTGTAAGGGAAAGGCCAGAGAGTGATCGGTCTGATCATGCCGACCTTGATACCGAGTTCGGCAGCCTGACGGATAACGTTTCTGCAGATTCTGGAACATGTGGCGAAAGCTGTGATCACGATCTCAGCATCCTCCATGTTGATAGCTTCATAGCGTACTTCGTTAGCCTCAACGATCCTGTACTTGTCCTGAAGCTCAAGATTCTTCTTCTCGAGGACATCCGGATCGATGTAGATGGAAGTAACTGTGTGATGGAAAGAATCACCCTTTCTTCCGCATGCAGCCCAGGGCTTCTCGATAGTCTCGATTGGCTCTTCGTCACGGAAAGCAACAGGCTCCATCATCTGACCCAAAGTACCGTCACCTACGATCATGCAGGTCATTCTGTACTTGTCAGCAAGGTTGAATGCTTCAACAACGAGCTCATAAAGTTCCTGAACGGAAGCCGGTGCGATTACGATATTTCTGTAATCCCCGTGTCCGCCGCCCTTTGTAGCCTGGAAATAGTCGCCCTGTGCAGGCTGAATGCCACCCAAACCCGGGCCGGCTCTTACGATATTAACTACAACTGCAGGAAGTTCAGCGCCTGCAATGTAGGAGATACCTTCCTGCTTAAGGGAGATTCCCGGAGAGGAAGATGATGTCATTACTCTGAAGCCTGCAGCTGCAGCGCCGTAAACCATGTTGATGGCAGCAAGCTCAGACTCAGCCTGTACAAAGTTACCGCCGACCTGAACCATCTTCTTAGCCATATAGTGCATGACTTCTGTCTGAGGTGTGATCGGGTAACCGAAATAATTGCGGCAGCCTGCTCTTATAGCTGCCTCGGCAATAACTTCATTGCCTTTCATCAATACTCTTTTCTGTGCCATAAAAACTCCCTCCCGATCAGAAACGCTCAACAGTGATTACAACGTCCGGGCACTGCGTAGCGCAGAAAGCACAACCGATGCATTCATCGGGATTTACGCATGTGGCGGGGTGATAACCCTTGCTGTTCAGCCTTGTCTTGTCAAGCTCGAGGATTTTCTTAGGGCAAGCTGCTACACAAAGTCCGCAGCCCTTGCACAGATTCTCGTTAAAAGTTATTTTTCCTTTTGCCACGAAAAACCTCCTAAAAACATCGCGCGTGAATTAATACGCTAAAATTATCGTCATATTATAAACTTGATTGTTTTCATACGCAATTACTTTTTATTTGTTTGAACATTCAGCTCAAACACCGCATAAAAACAGCCGCTGCCAATAGCAACGGCTGCCTGATCATCGTATTTTAGCTGTATATTACTTAGCTGCGGCAACAACTGCATCAGAAATAGCTGCCTCATCACCGATTACGACAACATTCGGGTGAAGCTGAAGGATAGATGCCGGTACCTTAGGTGTAACAGGACCGCAGAAAGCCTTCTCAACAATGCCTCTCTTACCTGCACCTGTAGCCATAAGGATAACTGTTGTGGACTTCATGATGTAGCCGATACCCATTGTGTAAGCCTGAGTAGGAACAGCAGCGAGGTCGCCGTTAAAGAATAGACGGGCATTGTCCTGAATCGTCTGCTTTTCGAGATCAATGCACTGTGTATTTACGCAGAAAGCATCAGCAGGCTCATTAAATCCGATGTGTCCGTCTCCGCCGATTCCCAGAAGCTGGATATCAAGGTGACCCAAAGACTCAAGGATCTTATCGTAATCCGTGCAGGCCTTCTCAGCATCTGCTTCAAGACCGTCAGGTACATAAGTCTTGCTCTTGTCGATATTAACGTGATCGAAAAGATTGGTGTTCATGAAGTATCTGTATGACTGGTCATGATCCCCGCCAAGTCCCCTGTACTCATCTAAATTAGCTGATGTAACCTTGGAGAAATCAAGACTTCCTGACTTATACATATCAACAAGATCCTTATATGTTCCGATAGGTGTAGATCCTGTTGCAAGACCGATCTTGCAGTCGGGCTTAAGCCTGATCTGTGAAGCGATGAGCTCAGCACATGCCATTGAAGCTTCTTCATAGTTGCTTTTTCTAATAACTCTCATAATTCCATCTCCTGTTTTATCAGTATATAAAACAGCTCCGCGTGAACCTGCCACACGGAGCCGTAATATCCGTTAATCTGCTGTAAGACCCTGTTCCTTGATGATAGCGATGAGCTTATCAACATACTCTTCGCATATCTCATCAGTCTTTGCCTCGACCATTACCCGGATCTTTGGCTCGGTACCTGAAGCACGGAGCAGCATTCTGCCGTCGCCGCCCAAAGCCTTATTGACTTCTTCAACACCTTTAAGCACTGCAGGATTCTTCTGAGCTTCTTCCTTGTCCTTAACAACAACATTCTTAAGACACTGCGGGAACATCTTCATCTCGCCTGCGAGCATTGATAACGGAAGCTTTTTCTCAAGCATAGTCATGAGAACCATAAGAGATGTGAGGATTCCGTCTCCTGTTGTTGCATACTTGGCGAAAATAATATGTCCGGACTGCTCGCCGCCTAATACGAATCCGTTCTGCATCATGTTCTCGGCAACATATTTGTCACCTACAGCAGTCTTCTCTGTACGGATGCCGATAGCCTCGCAGGCTTTGTACAGACCCATATTGCTCATGATCGTAGTAACGATCGTGTTTCCGTCGAGCTTGCCGCTCTCTTTCAGATATTTGCCGCAGAGGTACATGATCTGGTCACCGTTGACCTCGTTGCCGAGCTCGTCGACCGCAAGACATCTGTCAGCATCACCGTCGTATGCGAATCCGACATTAAGTCCGTTATCAAGAACATATTTCTTAAGATTATCGATATGAGTGGAACCGCAGTTGGTATTGATATTTAGACCGTCGGGTGTGTTGTTGATGATATACACCTTAGCGCCCAGAGCCTCAAAAACGGATCTTGCGATATTCCAGGATGCGCCGTTAGCACAGTCAAGACCTACCTTCATGCCGTTGAAAGCTCTTGTCGGGATCGTCATAAGATAACCGATATATCTGTTACGGCCTGCTGCGTAATCCACTACATTACCGATGGCTTCACGCTCTGCCAGGGGGATCTCCTCGATCTGCCCGTCGATATATGCTTCTATCTTCTCTTCGATCTCAGCCTCGATCTTCTGGCCGTTGGCACGCATGATCTTGATTCCGTTGTCATAGAAAGGATTGTGTGAAGCAGAGATCATGATACCGCAGTCAAAACCGTCAGTTCTGCAGCAGTATGAGACTGAAGGAGTGGTTGTTACATGCAAAAGATACGCATCAGATCCGGAAGACGTAATGCCGGCTGTAAGAGCAGCCTCAAGCATATATGAACTTCTTCTTGTGTCCTTACCAATGATGATCCTTGCTCTCTTGTCATCGTGCATCTGGCCGTAGTACCAGCCGATATATCTTCCTACCTGGAAAGCTTTCTGCGCGGTGAGTGCTTTGTTGGCTTCGCCTCTGAAACCGTCAGTACCGAAGTATTTACCCATATAGTGAACCGCCTTTTTTCATGATTAAAAATTCTATCACAAAAATACTTGAGTCAATTACTATTTTTGAGGTAAATGTTAAAAACAGTAACACTTATTTGCTTAGTACTTATAGCTTAATTCCTACTGGTTCATTCGGAATAAAAGAGGCTGACTCGGTGAGCCAGCCTCCATATTGGATTTACTATAGAAACGACAGATATTACTCGATCTTGGATCCGCACTCAGGGCAGAACTTAGGCATATTGCCGTCAGCGGGCTTCCAGCCGCACTTAGGGCAAGCTGCAGGAGCTGCTGCAGGCTGAGGCTGACCACAGTTGCCGCAGAACTTACCTGTATTACCTGTCTGACCGCAAGCGCATGTCCAACCTGCTGCTGCGGGTGCAGGCTGAGGCTGACCGCAATTGCTGCAGAACTTGCCTGTATTGCCGCCCTGGCCGCAGGAACATGTCCAACCTGCTGCTGCCGGAGCTGCTGCAGGAGCCTGCTGAGTAACAGCGCCGCCGAAGAAACCGCCCTGCTGAGCAGGAGCAGCCTGCTGAGCTGTATTAAGAGCTGCTGCTGTAGCATTGTTGCCGCCGACTGCGCCCATCATACCGAGACCCATGAAGCCGTTTACTGCGCCGTTTGCGTTTGCGCCGGCTGCCTTCATAGCCTCTGTCTGGCCCAACGCAACTGCTGCACCGAGAGCACTCGGATCAGAACCATAGAGCTTAGCCTCATCGACCTTCTCGATTCTTTCACGTGACTTGTCGTCAGGAGTAACGGAAGCGATAGCAACTGTCTCAACAACGATACCTCTCTTCTGGAGCCACTCGTCATCAAGGCAATCCTGCATGTATCTTCTGAATTCGCCCTGCTTTGAAGGCAATGTTGAGAACATGATGCCGTTCGGGTAAGGGCCGCCGCACTTATTAAGTGTTTCTGTGATGTTGTCAAGGAACTCAAGACGGGGCTGCTGAGGCTTAGCGGGAGTACCCATGAAGTCAGCTACTGTATACTCGTCTCTTACGTTGCCTACGATGTTTCTGAAGAAAGTAACAGGATTCTCAACTCTGAATGAGAATGTACCGTTCAAACGGATATAGATGTTACGGTATTCAGGGTCAGCATAAGGTACCGGTGAAGGTGTACCGAAGTTCTGATTCATCATCTCGAGCTTGTTTACAAAGTAAACTCTCTGCTGCTGCTGAATCTCTCCGCCCATCTTCATACGGTTCCAAACGTCACCGATGGACTGCTTAAGATTCTCTCCGAAATTCTTGTTAGCAAGAACTGAAGGTGCTGTGGATGTATCCCACTTGTACGCGCCTGCTTCGGAAACTACATCTACGATCTCGCCGTTGTTAACGAGAAGGCAGAAGCAGCCTTCAGGTACGTTGATAACGGAGCCGTTGGAGATAACTTCGGAATTACCCCTGTTTCTTCCCTTCTCCATCTTATTGGCACCCTTCTTAACAAGGATCTCCTGACCCAAGGAATCCTGAGTGAAAAACTCAAGATACTGATCTTGAATCTGGCTGGAGATAGAATCAAATGTCGTTCCTGCCACGTTCTTGATTAAACTAATCAATCCCATATTATTATTCCTCCTAGGTTACTTGGTCGAAAAAGCTCCGCCAATAGAAATAATATCATTTTTTTGATAAAACAACAATGAGATTTAACACGCAATCAGTACGCATAATGTATCATTCGCTTCATCTCGAAAAGTTCCTGATTCTGAAGCATTCCATCAGGTATCCCGACGCCTTCCATAACGCAGTTTGCTATCAGAGGGATCCCTGAGATCTTCGAAGCCTCAAGGATCTTTTTCTCGCCTTCTGCAACGATCTCAGGTGTGGTCTCTTCCAGAAGATTGGTGTTATTAAGATACCCGTCGATCTTAAAACCGGCTGCAGATGCCAGTTCGTTAGTCATTATCACGATCTGTTCCGGGTCTGAAGTGAACGGTCTTAACGTATTAACAGCCATATAGATAGCAACATCAGTACTCTCTATTCTCTTCTTTATCGAACCGAGGACTATGGCGCCCATATCTTCTCCGCCGATATCAAAGATGCCCTGATAGGACTCGTCATCAAAGATAACGTACATATCAGGCGGAAGGACAGGCGCATCAACATTGGATCCTGCGTAGAGAGGAGTAACAAGCCTGATACCGGCCTCCTCCAGTACAGCAGCGCAGTCTGATGAACGGTAAAAGGGATTAACGATATCAAGATCTGCTATCAAAAGTTTCCTGTCCGGTAAAGCTTTCCTTTGGGCAAGAGACATATTGACGGCAATCTCGGACTTGCCGCTTCCGTATGCGCCTATGATTATCGTTAAACGGTGATCAAGATAAAACATCAGAAAAGATTCCTCTTTCTAAAAACAACATATCCCAATGCGCCTATGCACAGGATCCAGAATACTGACCTTACTATATAAATGAGATTAAGCGTGCTGTAAGGCATATGCATTGAATCGACATGCTTAAGATCTCTTGCTGTAAGGCCGGACATATCGTTATCAATAAAATTACCCACTAATGAGACCGAGTAATCGATCTCGTCTTTGTAATCCGTATTGCTCACGAGCAACTGAACAATATCAGTGGAATAATCCCCGTTAAATCCCAGATTCGTAAACAGATATGCCGGATGACAGACTTTCCAAGGAATACCGAGATAATGATCTCTGTCGTATTCTTCTTCAAGTTCTTCCACCTCATCATCGGTAAGAATACCTTCATCTATCATTTCTTCATACCGGTCATGTCTGATCTCGATGTAATCATCAACCGCCTTTGATGACATGTTAAATGAACCGACCACTGAAGCTGCCGTAGACAACAACATAACAAATACTATGGAGAAAATGATCGGCAGGGCACGCCTTCTGAAACTCAGAGAAAGCACGACAAATATTACAGTCATGACCATCAAAGTAAAAACGGCCACGATATATCTTGTGAACATTTCACCGCCGTTGAGATTAACTCCGAATCCGGTGATCAAAAGGCCGAGCAAAGCAAAACTTATATAGACAACACACCATGCCAGCAAAGCAGCAAGCTGCGTGATCATGTAAGAGAAAAAGATCGCCGTTCTTGAATGACCTGCAATTATCTTATTGCGCACTATTCCGTCAGAAAAATCCCTTCCGATATGAAGGCATGCAAAAAGCGCCATGAATTTGGGCAGTTCATTGACAAATGCCACCGTAATGATCCATGTGAATAACCGGAGTTCATCATTAGGCATATCATAATCCGTAAAGGAAAAACCTTCCTCTTTTATGGAAATACTGACTAAGATCTTATAAAAGATTGAGATCAGGAACGGCCATATAACACAGTAACCGCCGATGATCCTGAAGAAAATGCTCTTAAATATCCGTCTGAATTCAAATTTCAAAAGATTAAGCATAAGACTCACCTCCTACGAGATTGACGAAGTAAGTCTCAAGATCTGTCTCCTTCGTAACAACACGGGCAATGTTGACACCGGCTTCGTTAGCAGCCAGAACAACATTTGTCAGATTGTAATATCCCTTCGCGTAGATTATTCCGGTCTTATTGTCAAATCTTGTGGTCAGTCCCTTCATATTAAGGATCGGGATGAGCAGATCCGGTCTTGTTGTATAAAACTCAGATAAAAGTCCTCCTGCATCTTCCACAGCCTCAGCTCTTACCTCTCTTACCACTTTTCCTTTCTCAACAAACGCGAAATCTGTTGCAAGCTTTGAAAGCTCCGAGAGGATATGACTTGAAATTATGACCGTGATCCCCTTTTCTTTATTGAGTCTTACCAGAAGATCTCTGATCATGATGATTCCCTGAGGATCAAGACCGTTGATAGGTTCATCGAGAATAAGGACTTCAGGATTTCCGGCCATAGCCATAGCGATCCCGAGACGCTGGCGCATACCCAGAGAGAACTTGCCGGCCTTCTTCTTTCCTGTGTCGGCAAGACCTACGAACTCAAGAAGTCTGTCGATAGAATCGTCTGCCTTAAGGCCGAGATTTATATATTGATATATCAGATTATCTCTGGCAGATGCATTGGAATAGATCGACGGCAACTCCACCAAAGCTCCGACTTTTCCCAGTTTCTTATGGTCAAAGCCATATGAAACCGTACCTGATGTAGGTTTCTGAAGTCCCGAAATTATCCTCATAATAGTAGTCTTGCCTGCTCCGTTCCTGCCGACAAGTCCGAAGATGGATCCCTTGGGGACAGTAAAGCTCATGTCATCCAATACATGTGCCTTGCCGTAATTCTTGTTAACATTATCAACTTTGATTATGTAACTGATGTTTTCACACACGACAAACTCTCCTTATATTCCCTTATTGTCAGTTCGTTTCAAACCGACCGGAATATTATATCAGAGAAAGATATCACTTAACGAGTTTTCTTGCACGTTCACCGATCACGACCGCAAATGCCATCTTTACAATATCAGGAACGATAAACGGGATCACACACCATCCCATGACCGTTGATAATCCGACCGGTCCTGTCTGAGCTGCATAAACTGTCATAAACCAGATTACTCCGACAATATACATAACGACTTCAAAAACAAGAGAATTCAGCACTCCGAATATCCAAGTCTTCACAGTGGAAGTCATAAGTCTTTTGAATAACAGTCTCTCAAACAGCCAGTATACTAAGGCTGCAATAACAAATCCGACAAGGAAACCGCCTGTAGGTCCGATCAAGGCGGAAACGCCGCCCTTAAATCCCGCAAAAACAGGCACTCCGCAAATTCCCATTGCAAGATAAATCACTATCGACAGTGTACCCCGTCTCCCTCCGCAGGTAAGCATTACGGCAAGAATGCCCATCGTTTGAAGTGTAAACGGCACCGGACCCAAAGGTATGCTGATCCAGGAACATACTGTTATCAGTGCTGCTGAAATCGATATAAGCACCAGATCGTAGATAAATGACCTGTTTTTAGTTGCTCTTGTTTGTAAATTAGATGTTTTCGAGCCTGCTTCAGACATTGTAAACCTGTTTAAGTTTTTAATTGACAATTGAGAGTTTACTCTTCAGCTGACAGAAAATCAACAGTCAGATCAGAACTGATACTTGGGCCAAATACCCTTTTTATCGTGAGTATGTTCAGGAAGCTGATACAGATCGTGTCCCGGATAATCGTTGCCTTCGACGATAACGGGACCGTCAGGTGTGAGGCAAACGTCCCAGCCTATAAAACCGACCTGAGGTACAACGAGTGCTGCTCTCGTACACATATCTCTTACTTCATCCCACATCGGGAAGACAAAACCCTTGATGACTGCTCCCGTCATAGGATGTTTCTCGTAGAGGACTTTGGTCTTATCAATAGGAAAATCTGTGATCTCGCCGGTCTTTTCATCAACCGGAGCAGTCATGCCGCCGTTGTTAAAATTATCAACACTGTGACCGTAATTGCCGAATCTGCAGCATGCACTTGCAATATGGACCTTTCCCTCTCTCTGGATAGTAACGATCCTGATCGTATTGATAGCATACGGATAGATTGCACTAACAGCAGGATGCTGGACAATGACTTCTTCAAAGAAATGCGGTCTTTCCTGGTTGACCAGTCTTTCATAGATGCTTTCTGCAGATTCAGCCTTGCAGTCGATCTTCTCAACAGTTTTCCCGCAGGAACCCAGATCAGCTTTTGAAATCAGGAAATCGTGGCTGTTTATAAAATCTATTACTTCCTGCTTATTATCTTTCCTGATCTCAATCCACTTACGGCCCAGGAATTCGCCGAACCTCTTATTGAACTCGATCTTGTTATCGATGAGATTGGTATAAGCAGGGTCGTTATATCTCTTCACCAGCTCATAGTTACGGCCTCTGGTTATATAGGTGTCGCGTTCTTTATCGTTGAGGTTATACATCTCATAAAGCCAGTAATCCATATAGCCGGCTCCGAATTTTCGTCCGCAGTGGACCATATCAAAAAAAATCCACACCCGGGATTTACCCGACTTCTCGTGGATATCCTTGATCTTGGCATTCATGGCCTTATAATCCATACGCGTTACGCGTCTTATGAGATAACTTATTTTAGACATAGGAGTAATTATAATACATAAGATAATTTTTTGTTATAATTACTGCTGAATAAAAATCGCAGTTGATACTGTTGTTACTTTAACCTCAAGGAGGATTTCACAAATGGCAATCAGAATAGGTATTTTAGGTTATGGCAACCTTGCAAAAGGCGTTGAACTCGCGATCCGCCAGAACAAGGATATGGAGCTCGCGGCAATCTTCACAAGAAGAGACCCCTCATCAGTAAAAACACTTACTGAAGGTGTCACTGTCGTTCCCTCTTTTGAAGCAGCAGAATACAAGGATAAGATCGATGTTCTCGTTATCTGCGGCGGTTCAGCTACCGACCTTCCCACACAGACTCCGGAATTTGCTTCAATGTTCAATGTTATCGACAGTTTCGATACCCACGCCAAGATTCCCGAGCATTTCGCAAATGTAGATAAGGCTGCTTTATCTTCCGGCCACACCGCACTTATTTCAGGCGGCTGGGATCCCGGAATGTTCTCGATCAACCGTCTTTACGGCAGCTGCATCCTTCCTGATGGTACAGATTACACATTCTGGGGAAAGGGCGTGTCACAGGGACACTCCGATGCGATCAGAAGAGTTCCCGGCGTAAAGAACGGCAAGCAATACACGATTCCTGTCGAAAGCGCACTTGAAGCTGTAAGATCAGGATCCGAGCCTGAACTTACCACACGTCAGAAGCATACGAGAGAATGCTTCGTTGTTGCTGAAGAAGGTGCAGATCTCGATCTTATCGAGAAAACAATAAAGGAAATGCCCAACTACTTTGCCGACTACGATACGACGGTTCACTTCATCTCCGAAGAGGAGTTTGCAAGAGATCACTCAAGGATCAATCACGGCGGCTTTGTGTTCCGCACAGGAAAAACGGGAATCAACGGAGAGAATAAGCACGTTATCGAGTATTCATTAAAGCTTGATTCCAATCCTGAGTTCACAGGCTCTGTCCTTACTGCCTACGCAAGAGCCATTTACCGTCTCTCACAGAAGGGCGATTACGGCTGCAAGACGGTTTTCGATATCGCTCCGGCATTGCTTTCACCTTTATCCGGTGAAGATCTGAGAGCTCATCTGCTGTAATAAATATTCTGAATAGCGATAAATAAACAGGACTGCCATGCAGCCCTGTTTTTGTTTAATCAGAATAGAAATCCTTATCAGACCTTGATCTCCATGATCCAGCCTTCAGGTGCTTCAACAGTACCCATCTGGATGCCTGTGAGTGTTTCTCTGAGCTTGGTCATGACAGGACCCATCTCATCCATACCGGAAGCGAATGTGAATTCCTTGCCGTGATCGTTGATCTTGCCCAAAGGTGAGATAACTGCAGCTGTACCGCATAGACCGCCCTCTGTGAACTTACCGCTCATGATCTCGTCTAAATATACTTCCCTCTCCTCGATCTTCATGCCGCAGTAGTGCTCTGCAACATAAACCAGGGATCTTCTTGTGATAGAAGGCAGGATGGAATCGGACTTCGGAACAACGAGTGTGCCCTGGCCGTCTGTGAGGATGATGTTAGCGCCGCCTGTCTCCTCGATCTTTGTACGTGTAGCAGGATCGAGATAGATGTTCTCGGCAAAGCCTTCGTTATGTGCTGTAACGATTGCATGCAGGGACATAGCATAGTTGAGGCCTGCCTTGATGTTGCCTGTTCCTCTCGGAGCAGCACGGTCAAAGTCGGAGATCTTAACAGCGATCGGCTTAGCACCGCCCTTAAAATAAGGTCCTACAGGTGTTGCGAAGATCCTGTACTGATAATCATCGGCAGGCTTAACACCTATAACGGGGTTAATACCGAAGATATAAGGTCTTAAGTAGAGAGATGCGCCGGAACCATACGGAGGAACCCATGCTGCGTTGCCTGCAACTGTCTCCTGAACCGATCTGATGAACATTTCCTTGGAAATCGGAGGAATCTCAAGGCGGACTGCAGAGTCATGAAGTCTCTCAGCGTTAAGGTCAGGACGGAAAGTAACGATCCTGCCGTCAACTGTCTCATAAGCCTTAAGGCCTTCAAATACTGTCTGGGCATACTGGAGAACGCCTGCATCCTCGCTCATGACGATCATGTCGTCATCGATAAGTGCGCCTTCATCCCATGCGCCGTTCGTGTAGTTAGCTACGAACCTCTTATCTGTCTTTTGATAAGAGAAGGTCAGGTTCGACCAATCGAGATTCTTCTTTTCCATAAAACATTCCTTCTTTCTTAAAGATTGTTTTTAATTAACTAAGCATTATACTCCATCACTTCGAAAAGGGGCAATATAATTACACAAATCTGTAACCGCAGGCATGATACACTTTCTTTCCAGCCTTGATAACGGGAGAATCAAACTGAGGAAGATTAACCGCATTAGGTATCATCTGCGCTTCGAGGCAGATTGCGTCGTACTGGCCGTATGCCTTTGTTGTCTTTATGTCCAGAGGGCTTCCCAGATTGTTTCCTGCATAGATCTGGATACCGGGAAGATCAGTGAGGCACTCCATTGTGATACCTGTCTCGGGTGAAGTAACTGCGGCAGCAAAAGAGAACGTACCGGCAGTAGTATTAAGGCAGAAATTCTGGTCGATACCCTTTGAGATAACCATCTGATGATC
Organism: Saccharofermentans sp.; assembly: GCA_024684815.1. Taxonomy (GTDB): domain Bacteria; phylum Bacillota; class Clostridia; order Saccharofermentanales; family Saccharofermentanaceae; genus Saccharofermentans. The sequence goes on from JAIKWL010000051.1 coordinate 13,304, forward strand.
ATCGCTGTCGTTGAGCTCGCCAATAAAGCGGTATTCCCTGCAGTCGAAAACCGTCCCTTCCACATCAAGAAGTTCACCGGTCGGAACATTCATATCATCCTTTACCGTGATCTTGTCGGAGTTGATCATGATGAGATCGTTGTTAACGGTTCCTTCTGCGTTCTCGCCGCGGAGATTGAAGTAAGCATGGTTCGTAGGTGCAAAGATCGTATCCTTATCTGTCTTTCCGCAGTAGAGAATAAGGAATGTCTTATCTTCGAGCCAGCAGTAAAGGACCTTTGTATCAAGGTTGCCGGGAAATCCCGTCGCACCGTCAGGGCTTACATAACTGAGAAGAAGAGCTTCGCCGTCGCATCCGGGAATACCGGCGATCCTTGAATCCATGATCATCTCATCTGCTTCTTCCTCAGAGATGATATCAGCATCCCAAAAGACATTGTGATAACCGGGATTGCCTGAATGGAGATTATTCTCACCCTCATTCTTGGGAATATGATATTCTTCGCCGTTAATTACAAATGTTGCATCCTTGATCCTGTTTGCAGAACGCCCTACAACAGCGCCGTGATTGGCATTATTACCCATATATTCATCAAGGCCCTTACATCCGAGCATGATGTCGATAATATTGCCGTCCTTGTCAGGCACAAGAAGGTCGGTAATAACCGCCCCGTAATTTATGACCGAAGCCTCATATCCGCCGTCGGCCTTCAATGTAAACTGTTTTGCTTTCAGATCCGGATTGCTTGCTGACAAATAATCGCGTGTTGTGATGCTCATATCCTGCACCTCCCATAGTATTTCCATCATGTGATTGTAGCACACATTTGATTAACCTTGTTGCCTAATTAAAAAATGCCACGTATAATCATTTTCAATACCGGCTCAGCTGAGTTTATATGTAAAAGAGATAATTATGAATCCGTCAGGCAATAGAAACAGCAACATCGAGCTATTAAGAATTCTTGCTATGATGGGTGTTGTCATGCTGCATTATAACAATCCGGATCTCGGCGGAGGTATGCTTGCTGTTCCGAGCGGAAGTCTCAGTGAAGTTCTGATGTTCTTTCTTGAATCTGTCTTCATCGGCGCAATAAACGTCTTTATTATCATCAGCGGTTATTACTTATCAGACAATAAAAAGCTCGGCTTTTTCAAACCGATTACCCTTTATATACAGGTCTTCTTTTTTAAGATCTTACTTTATCTGATCGATCTCATCACCAGTTTTCAGCAGTTCAGCATTAAGGGAATGTTATCCTCGCTGGCTCCGAAATACTGGTTTTTCAGCGTATATATTGCGCTTTACATGATTTCTCCTTTCATCAATGTCCTTCTCGAAAAACTTGAATCAAAAGCTCTCCGGACACTTATGATCCTGCTTATAGTTTTATTCTCTATACAGCCTACAATTGTCGATGCTTTGGCTGAATATTTCGATTTTTCCTTAAACCAGATGAATTTTATCGGCGGTGCGGGGACAAATCACGGTTATAACATCGTCCAGTTTGTCCTGATGTATGTTATCGGTGTTGTTATAAGAAAACATGAATCAGAGTTTTTCAGGGTTCCGGCTACCACGTATATTCTTATATTCATTCTTTGTACGGGAATTACTACTGTCTGGAGTTATTTCCAGGAAACAGCTCTGAACTACTCTAACCCGGTAGTTATCGCAGCATCAGTGTCTTTATTCATGGTATTCCTAAAGATCAAACCTCGAACAAACAAGGTGATCAACACTATAGCAAAAGCATCATTTACCGTTTATCTGCTCAATGTGGGTTTGCTCAGATTCTTCAACATACCCCTGTTTGTCACCAAAGGTGCAGGAATTTATTTATTACACACATTCGCTGTTGCACTTTCGATCTATCTGTTCAGTCTGGCACTATATTTTATCTTCGATTTGATTACCAAACCCCTGTTCCGTTCAATTCATAAGCATACCGAGAAATGGGATTACACAATTAAATAGAGTAAAGCTTTCTTGCTTATTCCCGTTCTCCCACGTATAATCTGATATCGGACGGGGCATTAGCGCAGTGGGAGCGCATCACACTGGCAGTGTGGGGGTCACGGGTTCAAGTCCCGTATGCTCCACCAGAACGTCAATAAACAACCTCTGTACTTTGAACTGTTTCTGCTTTTGCAGATGATTTGTACAGAGGTTATTTATTGTTCAACATTTAAGCATTCATTTTTGCTATAATCTCTATTGTTCTAAAGTTTCATTGGAAAGATGTGGGGTAAATATTCTGTGAAACGCAAGAAAATATGTATCTTTATGAACGGGATCGTTAAGAACTTTCAGCAGGAATTCGGGAAGATCTTTTCTTCTCTTGCAAACCGCTCCGGTTTTGATGTGTTCATCTACACATCATTCGGTTCTTACTCATGCCCGTATGGACACAATCTCTTATCCGAGATCGGCAAAAAGAACATTATCTACCTTCCTGATTTTTCTGTTTTTGATGCGATAATCGCACTTCCTAATTCGTTCGATATCAAAGGGATGGATGAGGAGTTTTACCAGATCCTCAGAAAGGAAGCAAAGTGCCCCGTATTCTGCCTTCAGAGCGGTCCTGATGATTTCAACACTATCACTATCGATAACAAAAAAGCAATGAAATCATTGACGGAACACTTCATAAAGATCCACGGGTTTAATAAGATCTATTACATGTCAGGGCCCTTCACTTCGAAGGATTCACCCGAGAGACTCGCCGGATATAAAGAAGCCATGAATGAAGCAGGGATCCCTGTGCTGCCAAATTATATTTATGAAGGCAATTACTGGATCAACAGAGGAAAACAGGCAATGGAGTTTTTCCTCAACGGGACATACGACTACCCAGAAGCGATCATATGCGCCAACGACTATATGGCGATCTCGATCTGCGACGAGCTTATGTCACGCGGCAAGAGTATCCCCGACATAGTATGCGTTACCGGTTTTGACGGAATCATTGAAGGTGCGGAATATACGCCTTCCCTTACGACCGTCTCGATCGAACCTGAAAGATATGCCCTGAAGCTTTTCGAACTCGTTGTGCAGGCCCTAAGCGGCAAGGAGATACCCAAACTGACAACACTTCCCGAGAATATCCTTTACAGGGCAAGCTGCGGCTGCGGATTGCAGGTAAAAAATATCGACCGCACTAGAGCACTGAGAAATCTTGATAAGACCGAAGTTCTTCTTAGGGAAGCCGGAAGGATAACATCCGACTATCAGAATGACTACGGACTTGATAATGCATTGAGTGTTGCCGACTTCCATTTCCACACCTTAAACTGCGACAAAGGTTATATCTGCCTTTGCGATGAAGACGTATCCCGGATGACAAACGTCGAGGAAAACAGAATATTCACTGACCACATGATATTAAAGCAGACCATGTATATCGACAGGAGCATGAATGCCGATATATCCGATATAAGATTTGACAGAAAAGATATTCTCCCGGCTGAAGTATTGGATACGGAAGAAGCCAACACATATGTGATATATCCTCTTCACTTCAAGAGTAAAGAATACGGATATCTGACGCTTGTGCCCTCTTCTGAACAATGGGCAAATTCCCTGACAGCCACTTATGTAAACACATTGTCAGCTGCCATCGATAACAGCTATTATGAAAAATATTTCATGTCTTTATCCGGCGCGAAAAAACTCAGCCTGACAGATCCGCTTACCGGTATCAACAGCAGACGAGGCTTCGAGTATGCTATTTCTAAACTCCTGTCCCAAGACGCAGATGCCGGGACACTTACGATCGTCAGCATCGATATAGACGGTCTCAAGCAGATTAATGATTCATACGGACACGACGAGGGTGATATAGCACTTACAGCCCTTGCAAACGTGTTAAGTGCAAGCCTGAAAGACGATGAGATCTGCGCAAGGTTCGGCAGCGACAACTTTATAGCAGTATTGATTTCTGACACACCAGAAAGGAAAGAAAGATTCCGGAAAGACTTCTTCTCTGCTCTTAACGAAGAAACTGCAAGAGACAATAAGCCATACAGCATAAATGCCAGTATCGGAATGAGCGATCTTGAAGACGGCAATACCGACCAGGTGATCAGCTGTATGCAAAGAGCAGATCATGCAATGAATGAGGAAAAGAAAGCCAAAAAGGATTGATCCTGCTAAGGTCAGGACCGTTTCTATACTCTTACTTTCCAGGTTTTCGGTGCGAATTTCCTGACAAGAGCTCTCAGAAGCATTACATAAATGACAGTAAATACCGTAAGTATTCCTGCAAGAAGAAGCGAATTTGCAGGGACCCAGAATATCTGCACCTCAAAAAGTCCAAGCAGCGTTCTGGCTGTAAGATATGCGCCGCTCTTAACATTTACGGTAGTCGTGAACGGCTGGAACAGATAGTAAAGTGCAAGCGAAGTCACTGAATTTACGACACATAACAGGACCGGAATAAAGAGCGTGACCAGGTAATGAAACGGATAGCTCTGGCCTCCCGTGTAAAAGAGTATAAGATCTGCAGCAATACCTAACACCAAAGCAGGAACAACATTTAGTTTTACGAGCTGCTTAAGCCTGATATCAAAAAGCCTGATGATCTTTTCGCGCTGCTTGAAGAAACTGAAGGTCATTAGACTGTTATCACAGTTGATATACATTGCCTGCGTTGCCTTGAAAGATACATCTGCTGCCGATACCAGAACGATCATGCCGAGCATATGGCTCTCTGCAAGATATCTGAAGAAAAACAGAGGCGAATGTTCACCTAAAGGAAGAAGGGCATCTTCATATCCTTTGAACATAAGCATATTGAGAATATTACTAAAGACCATGTTCACCGTATTATCTGTTCCGAACTGTTCCTTATAACTGAGTACATACTGAACAATAATAAAAGCAATAAAGAACAGAACACAAAAAGCAAATACCACCGGTTTCAGATTAAGCATCTTCCAATGTCTTTTGACAAACAGTTCATTAAGATATTCAAAGCCTTTCTTATCACTTTTAATCGATCCTTTGGCCTTGATCTGTTTGAATTCCTTATTAGTATCGGGAGCTTTGGAGTGCTCGATCTCCTCTCTGACGATATTGTCGTTAAGAGCTCTTCTGTGAAGATTCGGATCGAATCTTTTGAGTTCAAAAAAGCCCCAGACACCAAGAAGGATCAAGGCAAAAGATACTGTCAGCAATATCTTAAGCGGGACATAGTATCCGTTGATCGCTACGATAAAAAGGACCGGGATCATCAAAATTGCAACGAGCAGTCTTACCACAAGGCTGAATGCGCTGTTGTGCATCTTCTTGTGATGTTTATGCTTGATCCTGAATACAAATGCCTGAAAACCCGCACCGAAAAGCTTGATAAATACTGCAAGTACCGGTATTCCGAGCCATATCCAGAAAGGAGCTCCGCCTAACAGAGCAACAATGCCCGCTATCAGATAGCCTATAAACAGCTTCCCAAGTTCATAGACCAGCAGAGTGTTATTCAGTTTTCTTGCATTCATCCTCAGCATGAACACGAGATATTCTTTCTCTGTCGTACATCTGAACAGAGACGTGTTTATCAGAACGCCGCACAGTGCGTAAACGAGGAAAAAGAACAATGCCAGGCCCGCATAAACCGTTGCTTCAGGTATTCCCGCTGCCATATCGAAGTCCATGTATTCAGTTTTCAGGAATAAGGTGATCAGATAGATCATTCCAAGTCCGAAGATCTTGCCGATAAACAGCACAAAGATCTCCTTGATCACGTGAAATATCCAGTAGATTACCTTAAGAAATGTCGTGCCGTACAGACGGTATGGAATGATCTTACCTATCACGGGAGTCTGCTTTAACGCAAAGACCAATCCGTTGTAGCCGATTATGCTCCTTAAGTGGATAATCTTAAATAATGTCTTTCTGAAATCCTCAGTCATCGTCCTGATCCCTTAATGCGGCAATGATCTTATCTTTAAAATCACTGTCACCGAGATTGCTCTTGTCGATAGGTTCAAGCTTTCCGTTGTGCAGCAGCACAATCTCATCGCAAAGGTCGACCGCAACATCCAGAAGATGTGTCGAAAAGATCGTTATCCTGCCCCGCTTTTGTCCCCTTATCACATTCTTCATCTCTTCGGCAATGATGACGTCAAGTGAAGTAAGCGGTTCATCAAGCAGCATGAGCTTTGGAGATGCAATGATATTAAGGAGCATCTGCATCTTGTTCTTTGTTCCGTGTGAATAGTCCTTAAGGAGACTGTCCCGGTCTTCCTCCGGGATCATCATGTAGTCAAAATATTCATCGATCGTTTTATCGGGAGTAACTTCTTCATGGACTTCGATAAAGAACTTCAAAAATTCCCTGCCGGTCATGAATTCAGGAACCGTCGGAGTCGATACAAGATAGCCGATATCTTCGGGCTTTAATTCAATCTTTGCCTGTGAATCCCTGTTTTCGCGCAGATAAAAAGAACCGGAATTAAAATCAATGTCCCTGTTTATACAGTTAAAGAATGTTGTCTTGCCTGAACCGTTGCGTCCCAAAAGGCCGTATATCTTTCCTTCTTCAAAAACAAAATCAACATCTTTGAGCACTTGCTTGGAGCCATAACTCTTAACAAGATGGCTTATGACAAATTCCATAGTCCTACCCCCGTTCCTGATTACCGTTAAATCATAACACTAACATAACATAAGAACCTTAACCGTACATTAAGCGTTCCATAACGTTAAGTTTTATAATTGTGTATTAATCCTTAGGGCTTTCTTCAGGGATGAACTCGTGCTTGTCAATATCCTTATGGCGCTCGGCAACTGCGGCATCAGCAAGATCGATGAGTTTTTGCTGGGAATCTATCTTCTCTTTTCCGCGCAGATCGACCTTATGGTAAGTGCCGTCAGGTGACAGAAAATGTGCTCTTACGGTATCAGCAAGTTCCACGTCAAGGACTTCTTTGACACGCGCTCTGCAGTCGGGATCTTCGACAGGGAACAGCAGTTCGACACGGCGGTTCAGATTTCTGGGCATCCAGTCAGCTGATGCAAGATACATATCCTCATATCCTTCGTTATAGAAATAGAATATTCTTGAATGCTCCAGGAAACGTCCGGTGATCGAACGCACGGTGATGTTTTCGCTCATGCCGGGGATTCCGGCTCTCAGACAGCATATGCCTCTCACGATCAGATCGATCTTAACGCCTGCATTTGATGCAGTGTAAAGCGCTTTGATCACGGACTCATCAACGAGCGAGTTGATCTTTGCGATGATGCGCGCAGGCTTGCCTGCCTTGGCATTATCGGCTTCTCTCATGATCCTCGAGATAAAGTAATCCTTCATCCACAAAGGTGCCGGGATAAGCCTTCTCCACGACTGCGGAATAGAATAACCTGACAGCATATTGAAGAATTCGGATGCATCCTCACCGAAAGATTCGGAAGCCGTGAACAGGCCGAGATCCGTATATATCTTTGCCGTAACGTCATTATAGTTGCCTGTCGCAAGATGAAGATATCTTCTGATACCGTCCTCTTCCTTACGGACGACAAGAGTGATCTTGCTGTGTGTCTTAAGACCGACAAGTCCGTAGATTACATGGCATCCGGCATTCTCAAGTTTTTTAGCCCAGTTGATGTTGTTTTCCTCATCAAATCTCGCCTTGAGTTCTACCAGTACCATTACCTGCTTTCCATTCTGCGCCGCTTCAAGAAGCGATGCAATGATCGGCGATCTGTCGGAAACACGGTACAGTGTCTGCTTGATAGCAAGGACATTAGGGTCTCTTGCCGCCTGCTTAACGAATTCAAGAACAGGTTCAAAGGTCTCATACGGATGATGAACTATCCTGTCTTTTGTCCTTATCTGCTCGAAAATATCGAGTTCATGAACAGGTCCGTCAAAAGATGCCGCTTCAGCAGGCTCATGGGCCTTATAGCACAATTCGGGATGCTTTGCCTTGCAGGCAGAAGTGAGCTTGGATAAAAATGTAAGATCGATAGGCCCGTTAACAGAAAAAATATCCGCCTCATCAACTTCGAGTTCGTTAACGATGTATCGCAGGAGATCTGATTCTATATCATCCTGAACTTCAAGTCTGATGATCTCACCGAATCTTCTTCGTCTTACCTGCTCTTCGATCTCCTTTAAAAGGTCTTCAGCCTCATCTTCGTCGATATCAAGGTCTGCGTTGCGCATTACACGGTAGAACGCGGTAGCCACAACGGTCTGACCGTCAAAGAGCATATCTGTATTGGCTCTGATGATCTGCTCGACAGGGATAAACACGTCGCCTTCCTCAGTCGGGATCTGATAAAGCCTCTTTACAACTGTAGGGATCTGAACCGTCGCATAAATATATTTATCTTCACTTACAGTGTGTTTTGCATTGCTGATACCGTCAGTAGCCTTCTCCTGAAGCCTTACATTATTAGGCTTATTCTCAAGCATGACGCACATGTTGAGCATCCTGTTATAGATCAGCGGGAACGGTCTTGAAGAGTCAACGGCCATCGGCGTTAAGATCGGATAAAGGACAGCCTTGAAATACGAATCGGCGATCGCCTTGAGCTGGTCGCTCAGTTCATCGTATTTTTTCAGGAAGATCTTTTCCTGTGCAAGCGAAGGAACGAGAGATCTTGTGTATGTCGAATACATCAGAGACATCGTCCTTCTGGTCTTCTGATCGATCCTCTCCAGCTGTTCATCAATAGAAAAACCTGCGATATCACGCTCTGCAAAATCTATGCTCTGCATATCCCTTAAGGATGCGACTCTTACAATGTAGAACTCGTCAAGATTTGAAGCAGTGATTGACAGAAAGTTAAGTCTCTCAAGCAGAGGATTCTTGTTGTCTCTCGCCTCGTTCAAGATACGGTCATCGAACTCGAGCCATGAGAGCTCGCGGTTGTAAAAGCATGAATTACCGCTCAGAAAAGATGCGCTTGACTCGAGGAAAGAATCGTCAACATATTCCTGAGACACAACAAATCCGGATGTCTTCTTAGGAGCATTTTTCTTTGCAGCGGATTTTACCGGGTTCTTTTTTGCGACATCTTTTTTATCAGAAGTCTTTTTTCCTGCATTCGTTTTTGAAGCAGTCTTCTTTCCTGAAACCTTCTTGGAACCTGTCTGCTTTTTTGCTGCTGATGTATTTACCTTGCGCGATGAAGCGTTTTTCTTGACCGCCATTAGCCTTCCCTCCTGGTCTTGAGAACCGGCTTGATTCCCATAACATCTTCAAACATGCTGCTTCTGTGCTCGAAAGCCCACTTTTCGAATGACATATCTTCTGAAGCATCACATGTGATGATAAATTCATTATCTTTTATCTTGCACTGAACCTTCCTGCCCTTCTCCTTGTGAGAAGCATCCAATGCATCAGCGATCTTAAGTATTGATGCGAGCTTGGACACAATGACCTTCTGATCAGACGGCAGGATAGAGTAGTAGTAACTGTCGTAAGGCTTATTTCTCGGATAAAGCCTTACGATCATTGCGACCATATTGATCTCATTGTGATCAAGACCCATAAGGTTGGTGTTCTTGATAATAGAATATGCAGCATCGCTGTGATTTCTTGCGTGAACGAATTTACCTATCTCGTGAAGGATGACCGCAACCTGCAAAAGCAATCTGTCACGGCTTCCGAGACCGCTTATCTTCCTTGTCTCATCGAAAAACTGCAACGCAGCTTTCTCAACATATTCAATATGTTTTTTATTGGAACGGTAGCGCTTAGCAATATGCCTTGATGCTGAAATCAGATAACTGTCAGGAGAGATCTCCGTCTTAAGTCCCTGAGAATTAACGCAGTAGTAATAGATAATACCGTCCGACAATGAAGCGTGAGGCATATAGATACTGTCCACACCGGTATATTCAAGCATATTCTTAACAATGATAGCAGTCGGAAGAAGGAGCGGCGCGATCATTGAAGGGATATTATTCTTCAACGTGAGGTCAGTAGGTCTCATCTTAAGAAGATAATCATAGACCTTAAGGAACTCCTCTTTTGAAAGAACAACAGAAGCCATCGAATCAAGCCCTGCAAGCTTCTTGATGTATCCCATCTCGCCCGAAAAAGCTATGAGATTATTGTATACGATCCCCTTGGGTTCCATCGTATGATAGTCATCAAGGTCCTGCCCGACAAACTCCTCTATTACCTGATCGTACTGGGAAGTCAGGTTCTGCAGATCCGAGAGCATTCCCGAGATCCTTAATGAACCGAGCAGAAGATTCTGACTGAATACAAATTCGGATTTGTCATAAACGGATGCCTGAATAGAACCTGAACCTATGTCGAGCATCATGGTGCCGCTCGATATTATCTTCGCAAAATCAGGATATATAGCCTGTACGGCCAGAGTCTGATAATACCGCTCCATCGAATTATCAAGGACTTTGATCTTGAATCCGGTCCTGGTCCTTACCTTTTCGATTACGATCTCCGCATTAGAAGCATCTCTGAATGCCGATGTCGCGACACAGAAAACACGTGCGACACCATATTCCCTGCACTTCTCGTCAAACATGGTTAAGCACTTGCAAAGTTCTTCAACCTGCGCAGACTGGATAACACCCGAGCTGTATGATTTTGTTCCGAGTCCGGTAAATTTGCGGACGGCTTCGATCTCCTTGGGTTTTCCCTTCGATCCTATCTCAAAGATCTTAAGTCTCGCCGTGAGCGATCCTACGTCGATCACCGCGACAAGCTTTTTTGCCATTTTAAATGTCCTCTTTTCAGTTACTTATCGAAAGATTATCGATAACAGCCTTTGTTATCTCCTTTGTTCCGACAAGTGTTGTATTATTGCCTTCTCCCACAAAGGTTATGTCACCGGTGCGGAGCCCGGCAGAAAGCGTTTTCTTTACTGCGTTTTCGATATCGGAAGCTATCTCTTCCTCACCGAATATCATCCTCATCATCATTGCAGCCGACAGGATAGATCCCAGAGGATTAGCCTTGTTCTGACCGGCGATATCAGGTGCGGAACCGTGAATAGGTTCAAACATTCCGGGTTTGCCCTTAACACCTACCGATGCTGAAGGAAGCATGCCGACAGAACCGACGATCTGCCCTGCTTCATCGGATAATATATCACCGAACAGATTGCTCGTTACGATAACATCAAAAGTCGAAGGTCTGCTGATAAGCTGCATTGCGGCATTATCAATATAAAGACAGTCAAATTCAACTTCAGGGTAATCAAAGCTCATCTGGCTTGCCAAAGCCCTCCACATCCTGCTGGTCGTAAGGACATTGGCCTTGTCTACGAGCGTAAGCTTCTTCCTTCTCTTCATCGCGAGATCAAAAGCGATCTTTAATATCCTGTTGATCTCTCCTTCGGAATAACTCTCGGTATCAAATGCTATCTTCCCTTTTACTGTTCCGTCAGATAAACGGTCACCGCTCTGATAGATTCCGTTCTTGCCGAAATAGATGCCTCCGGTAAGTTCTCTTACGATAACAAAGTCGATCTTTCCGGGATTCTTGAGAGGCGATGCGGCAACAAGTTCATCGTAAACAACAGCGGGTCTGATATTTGCATAAAGACCAAGGCCTGATCTTAATCCGAGAAGAGCTCTCTCCGGTCTGATATCAGGTTCGACATTGTCCCACTTCGGTCCTCCGACCGCACCTAAAAGGACAGCATCACTGTCCATGGCTCCTGAGATGGTCTCCTGCGGAAGAGGTATTCCGTAGCGGTCGATCGCAGCACCGCCGGCCAGTAATTCTCTTGTAAATATCTCTACATCCCTGCTTTTCGCAGCTGCTTCCAAAACCTCGATCGCTGCAGATGTGATCTCAGGTCCGATCCCGTCACCCGGAATAACAGCAATATTGCACTTCTTTGACATAAAAAGACTCCCCTAATCTTTCAACGCGGATCCGGTATAGCCGACCAGTCCGCCACTTGCCATAATGTTCTTTATAAACTCCGGGAAAGGCTTAGCATTAAAGCTTTCACCCGTTGTCTTATCAGTAATGACTCCCGTATCGAAGTCTGCTTCGATCTCATCACCTTCAGAAATCTTTTCACATGCCTCAGGGCACTCCAAGATAGGAAGGCCGACATTTATCGCATTACGGTAGAATATCCTTGCAAAGTCAGATGCGATAACAAGTGATATACCGCTTGCTTTTATAGCTACGGGAGCATGTTCTCTTGAAGATCCGCAGCCGAAATTCTTACCCGTAACCATGATATCGCCGGGACTTACCCTGTCTTTGAAAGTCTTGTCGATATCTTCCATGCAGTGTTCCTTAAGATGATCAGGATCTGCAGATGTAAGATATCTTGCAGGGATGATAACATCCGTATCTATGTTGTCACCGTATTTAAAAACTTTTCCGCTGACCTTCATCCGGGGCTCTCCTTATATCACAACTCATCCGGCGTTCCGACACGTCCCAGGACAGCCGAACTGACCGCAACCGGGACTCCGCTTAATATAACTTCAGATTCAGGATCACCCATACGGCCGACAAAATTTCTGTTGGTCGTGGAAACACACCTTTCACCCTTTGCAAGTACTCCCATATGACCTCCCAGACAGGGACCGCAGGTGGGAGTGGAAATAACACATCCCGCATCATCAAGATCCTGAAGCCAGCCGTTCTCAAGTGCCTGTCTGTAAACCTTTTGTGATCCCGGGATCACAATACATCTGACATCCTTGTGAACCTTCAGACCCTTAAGGATAGTTGCGGCAGCTCCGATATCTTCAAGTCTTCCGTTCGTGCATGAACCGATCACGACCTGGTCGATCTTAAGATCTGTGCATTCCGAAGCCTTTCTTGTGTTTGAAGGCAGATGCGGCAGTGCTACGGTAAGGTCGATATCATCAAGATCGATATCTATCACCTGAGCGTAATCAGCATCCTCATCTGCAGAAAAGATCTTATATTCACTCTTGATGAAACGTTCCGGATTTGTTCTCGAGATATACTTGAGTGTATAGTTGTCGACCGGGAAGAGCCCGTTTTTCGCTCCGCACTCGATAGCCATATTGCAGACTGTGAGTCTTCCGTCCATCGAGAGAGCTTTGATTCCGTCGCCGTCAAATTCCAGTGATTTATAAAGAGCTCCGTCAACACCGATCCTGCCGATGATGCTTAATATGAGATCCTTTCCTGTTACAAACTTTCTGAACCTTCCCGTAAGATTGACCTTAATGGCATCAGGCACTTTAAACCAGGTAATACCTCTGGCCATTGCGCATGCAAGATCTGTCGAACCAACACCGGTCGAAAACGATCCCAATGCTCCATATGTACAGGTATGTGAATCGGCACCTATGACGAGATCGCCGGGCAGCACGATCCCGTTATCAGGCAGAATAACGTGCTCAATGCCCATCTCTCTTCTGCCGAGTTCGTAGTAATGGGTTATCTCCTGCTCCCTTGCAAAACATCTCATAGTCTTGTTAAGCTCTGCTGATTTGATGTCTTTATTCGGAGTAAAGTGGTCCTGTATCAATAGGACCCTGTCTTTATCAAAAACTTCTTTTACGCCGAGTTTCCTGAAGATCCCGATCGCGGGCGGAGCAGTAACATCATTGCCAAGCACATAATCCAGCCTGGCTTCGATAAGGTCTCCCGGAGCAACACAGTCAAGCCCTGCATGAGCTGCAAGAATCTTCTGCGTCATGGTCATAGGCATATGAACATACCTCCGGAAACAATAATATTTATTTTACAACATAATTTAATAATTAAAAACAGGCACATAAGTATTGCCTGTTTTTAACCTCATTCATATTGTTCCGTATCAGGTATCGTTTAATTCGAAATATTCTTCGTATAGTTTTGACAGTGTCTCTGAAATCTCGCCGTACCGCTTAATGTCTTCTTCACTGCATGAACCGCTGAACTTTGCTTCAAGTTCTTTTTGCTCCTTCTCAAGAGCAGTGGTCATTTTCTCGATGTCGGAGATCCTTTGCCTGCGTTTTGCAGACTCTTTTCTTTCCTGTGTGCGGTTGGCATTTCTTACGGTATTCTCATTCTCCTTAACGGTATTCTCTTCAGATAAGACCGGTGAAGAAGAAACCGTCTGTATGGCTTTGCGGTAATAGGAATACGAATCATACAAGGATGCGGATCTGTTACTGAACCCGAGGATCTTATCGGCACACTTATCGATAAAGAAACGGTCGTGACTTACACAGATAACGGCTCCGCTGTATTCTTTTATCGCATCCTCAAGTATCTCCCTGGAATTAATATCAAGGTGATTCGTAGGCTCGTCAAGGAAAAGGATATCCGGATTCTCTCTGAGAAGACAGCAAAGATAGAGTCTTGATCTTTCACCGCCTGAGAGCATGGTGATCTTTTTAAATGCATCGTCTCCTTTAAATCCGAACCTTGCAAGAAGAGATCTTGCTTCAGTTGTACCTATATCACTTCTTGAGACCAGTTCATCAAAACAAGTGAGTTCCTCATCATCGAACGGTACAAACTGTTCCATATAACCCATAGACTGAGCAGAGCCGATAAGCACGGTCCCTGATGAGCCTTTCAGCTTCTCTCCTGCATGACCTGACAGGAGTTTTAACAGGGTTGTCTTGCCGCATCCGTTGGGACCGGCAAGGAACAGTTTTTCATCAGCGGTCACTTCAAATGACAGTGCATCAAACAGATTCTCATCACTGTCCTCAAACTTCATTGCAAGATCTTTGGCCTGGAGAATGATCCTGTCGGATCTTCCCGTCCTTTCCAAAGGCTGCGCGGTAAAACTCATCTTCGCATAATCTGCGGGAAGTTTTGCTCGTGCTCTCTCAAGCTCATCTTCAATCTTGGCTACCATCTTCTCTCTCTGGTGATAACCGCTGATATTACGATGAGAGAGCATTGTCTGCTTCACATCAAGCTGACGGGCAAGTTCCTCTTCCAGCGCTTTTGTAACGAGAGACTGGGATTTTATAAAATGCTCTTTCTGTTCTTTGTAATCAGTATAACCGCCCTTATATTCGGTGATGTGTCCGCCGTTCAGTTCAATAACTCTTGTCGCAACCTGATCTATGAAATGTCTGTCATGGGTAATAACAAATACAGCACCGCCATAGGATGAAAGATACTTTTCGAGCCATTCCACAGCTTCCATGTCAAGATGGTTCGTCGGCTCATCGAGCATGAGTATATCAGGTCTGTCGACGATAAGCCTTGCAAGACAGACTCTCATCTTCTCTCCGCCTGAAAGATCCGTAAAATCATCCCTTACATGGATATCCGCAAGACCCAATCCTGCAAGCGCATCCTTTAAACGGTATTCGTAATCGTAACCTCCGGCAGCTTCATACCGCGACTGAAGTCCGGCTAATTCTTCTGCTCGTTTTGTTGTGTCCTCACCTGATTCGGAAGCCTTAAGGATCTTTCCTGAGACACTTTCCATCTCAAGTTCAAGATCGATCAGATACGAAGGCTTTAACGAAGCGCCTGACAGATCCTGTTCATCCATATTCTGGGAGAGGTATCCTGCAATAGTATTACCGTGCAGTATCACTTCTCCCCCGTCAGGTGTCAGCACACCTTTTACGATCTTGAACAAAGTGGATTTGCCCGCTCCGTTATCTCCGATGAATGCGATCCTGTCACCTTTGTTCACACGGAAAGAAATGCCGTCAAGTATCCTGCGCGCACCGAAATTCATGGAAATATTGTCGACTGTAAGTAGCGGCATATTCTCCCCTTAAGAAATTTATTACGGCAATCATTGTATCATACACTGCAAAAATGGAGACAGATTCCGGTTTGTATTAGTTTATGAAACATAAAATTAAACCTGCCTGTGGAAAATACATATAAGGTATTTAAACAGGCAGGTTGTCTTTGTTGTTAGTACTGTTGATTATACTTGCGAATAAAACTGACGCATCTCATTTAGTTTTTGAAACACAACTCAGATTATCCGATAAGAGTCTGAGAACGTGTATATCACTTTCCTGTCCAGGCACCGGAAGAATCCAGTGTCCATCCGTCGATCGTTGTATTTGAGGCCATTGCACCGCTGTCATAGAAGTAATACCACTTTCCGCCGATCTGTTTCCATCCGGTTGCCATATCACCGTCGGCATTAAAGTAATACCATGTGCCGCCTGATTGCTTCCAGCCTGTAACCATATCTCCGCCGGCATTAAAGTAATACCACTTGCCGCTGATCTTCTGCCAGCCTGTTGCCATATCGCCTCCGGCATTGAAGTAATACCATAAGCCGCCGATCTGTTTCCAGCCGGTTGCCATATCACCACCGGCATTGAAGTAATACCACTTGCCTCCCAACTGTTTCCAGCCGGTTGCCATATCTCCGCCGGCATTGAAGTAATACCACTTGCCGCCTACTGAATTCCAGCCTAAAGCCATCTTGCCGCTTGTGTTGAAATAGTACCAGTTCGTTCCATATTGGAGCCAGCCTGTTACCATTGCGCCTGAATCCTTGAAGTAATATGTATCATTGCCGACTTTGTAAAAACCGGTAGCCATGTATCCTTCTTCACCGAAATAGTACCAGCTTCCGTTTTCATTGAGCCACTCATTCTTTAACTGCTCCCAGTTCTCATCGTAGTAAGTCCACCACTCACCGTCTTTGACCCATCCGGCGTGCTCCGCAAAATGCACTTCGGCCTCACCGATAACAGCATCAGCTTTCAGTTCAGTCGGATCATAGTGATCGAGAACATGGATCTTATTCCATTGTTCCTCAGAGCCGCCATAATAAATGTCAGAAAGCGAATTACAGTCCTCAAATGCATCGGTACAGATCTCTGTAAGTCCCTTAGGTATCCATACTTCGGTAAGCAAATCACAGTTATCGAAATGGAAAATGGTCTGGGTGGAAGATACTTCTGCTTTTTTCAGTTTTTCACAACTTGCAACAGCAACACCTCTGCAGGAAGGCAAAACAACCTCTGTCAGTTCATTGCAGGATGCGATCGTTAATGAATAAACATCAATCTTATTAATGAACGCAAGTGAAGTAAAATTGAACCCGCTTAACATCAGAGATGTGACTTTCTCGCCTTCCGGAATAACAAATTTATCACCGTCAACAACATTCGGAAAATCACTGACAGTAAGGATATTGTAATTGATCTTTCCGTCGCCTCTGATCAGAAGAGAAGAAGCATTGCAGAATGCTCCGTTTATGGAAAGAGATGATATATTCTGTTCATTAACAAAAACCATTACAGATTCGACTTCATCAAGGATAGTTTCAGATAATTCATCAAGCGGAACATAACACTGCTCCTGCTTGACTCCGATATCCAGGAATTTGTCTGAATAGTAGTACCAGGTATAGTATTCGTTTTCGCCCTGATCAACGATGTCCGGATCGGAGTCTGCGAATACACCTGAAGACAATGAAGTTACCACAAGGGCAACTGTTAATAACAATCCGATTATCTTGCCTGATTTACGCATATGATGACCTCCTGTAATTTGATGCTTTGATTGTAACACGGAGGTAAGATAAAAAGCAGATGTTCAGCACACGCTATCACATAAAAAAAGTTGTCTCATTGTGAACAATCACTTTGAGACAACTTTTGAATCCTAAATTGCTAAGCAATTATCAGAAGAGATCTACACCGTTACCGTCAACATCGTAAGCCTTCTTCTCAGCTGCAACAACATAGATCTTGTCAGCCTTGGGAAGCTTCTTAGCGATTGCTGTAGCAGAGATTTCCTGACCGTCGATCTGGAAGATGATCTCAGCCTTCTTAGCAGCGGCCTTCTTTGCAGGTGCCTTCTTAGCAGCAGCCTTCTTTGCAGGTGCAGCCTTCTTTGCAGCAGCTTTCTTTGCAGGAGCAGCCTTCTTAGCAGCAGCCTTCTTTGCAGGTGCAGCCTTCTTAGCAGCAGCCTTCTTTGCAGGTGCTTTCTTAGCAGCAGCCTTCTTAGCAGCGGGCTTCTTTACTTCTGCCTTAGGAGCAGCAGCAGGTGCAGCTACAGGAGCAACTTCCTTTTTGATTTCTTTCTTTTCTGTATCCATACTAAAAGAACCTCCGTATTTTTCCTTGTTTGGATATAATAAATCTACATTTCTTTACATTTTGTGTCAACAAACATTTTTAATAATTTTTGCAAGAATAAACATGTTCGGGAGATTCTATTTGTTCAACTTACACACTATGATTCATTATGTTTGCGCTTTATATCATGATTATTGTTTTCACAAAATTTGTTTTTAATTCGTGGAATTGAAAAGCCCGATAAACTAAAATGTTGATATGAAAAAAGTGCTTACAGTTTTCAGATGGGAGATAAGCAAATTATTCTCCAGTTGGCAAAGAACAGTTACGCTGTTTTTGTTGCCTGCTATTCTGTTAATGGCTGCGCTGAATGTCTTCCCCCTTCTCGTGAATTACATGTCGACAGGCACGATAAATAAACGTCCGGTCACTGTTGTTAACGCACCACAGTCTTTCAGAAATTTTGTTGATGAGACTGTCGATGCGAGAGTGTTTGTATACGACTATATAAGCACGCAGGAATTCAGGGAAATGGCAGAAGACAGTGCCTCATTCAAAAAACAGCTTCATAAAGGAATGCTCATTTGTCTGTTCTATGCAGGAGAAACATACGATGATTTTGATGATGAAGTCAGTGCATATTACCGTGAGGTCTCATTGGAAAACACAGAGGCAGTCAGCAATGCCGTTATCTATGTCGGCTTCGACGGCAATTCGATCACATCACTTGCACGAGCAGAACAATTCAAAGAAGGAGTTCTCGAAGATTATCAGGACAGCCTTATCGATACATTGGGCGGAGACTATTCGGTTGTGGGAAGTTCGCTTTTCGAGACTGATACATTTAATCCGGTTACAGATTTTGAAGATTACAGGAACACGGCAAATACAGCAGCATCACGTGTTGTTCCGGGCGTGCTCATGATCATGATGTATTACTGCGTTTATTCTCTTGTAAGCGACATGTTCGCATCAGAAAGAGACAGGGGATTTATGGCAAAACTCATCATGACACCCGTATCGCGCAGGAAGATCTATGCAGGAAAGATACTCGCGATAAATGTCATAGTTACAGTCGCAACATACGTGACGATGCTTCTTCTCTTCTTCTCGTCATGGATCAACAGGAGCAATGATGCAATGTCGCTCTTACCGTTCGGAATGATGCTCACACCATATGAGCTTGCGATCATATTAGGTGTTGTTCCGATAACCGCACTTCTCATGACTGCTATATGCATAAGCACCGTTTTCTCATTAAGACGCATGCAGGATATTACAGTCAA
This sequence comes from Saccharofermentans sp., assembly GCA_024684815.1. Classification (GTDB taxonomy): domain Bacteria; phylum Bacillota; class Clostridia; order Saccharofermentanales; family Saccharofermentanaceae; genus Saccharofermentans. Next base: position 32,532 of record JAIKWL010000051.1, read on the forward strand.
TCTGCAGCTTCCGCTTATATATTTCCTATGTGATTTCTTCCTGCAGATGGTAAGAGGAACAAGACCTGTCACCATGGAGTATTTCATCCCGCTTCATAACTCACTCGAATTAATTGCGGAATCATTTATGGCCCAGAACAAAGTATGGCACGTTGTTGTCATATACCTGCTGAACCTGGGTCTTGCTTTTGCGGTCTTTGCCATAACATTCAGAAAAGAGGAACTCAAATGATCAAAGTAGTTGACGTTCATAAAAGCTACACCAAAGACAACGAGACGATCAAAGGAGTAAGTTTCGAAGTAAAAGAAGGTCAGATCTTCGGTCTTCTTGGACCTAACGGTGCCGGAAAGACAACATTAATGCAAATGATCGCCACATTGATGAAGCCTACTTCCGGTGAGATCACCATTGACGGATTATCAGCTTCAAAGGATCTTCTGGAGATCCACAGAAAGATCGGATTCCTTACCAACGAGATAAAACTCGATCCCATGTCAACACCCAACGATCTTTTCGATTTCTTCGCAGCTCTGTACGATATTCCCGAAGACGAATTGCGCGACAGAAAAGATGAGAGTTTTGCGAGGTTCGGCATATCTCCTTTTGCCGAAAAACGCATCAACGAATTATCAACGGGAATGAAGCAGAAGATATCCATTGCAATAAGTCTTATCCACAATCCGCCGGTGATAATCTTCGATGAGCCGACGAACGGACTTGATATCCTCACTTCAAAACAGGTAACAGACTATCTTCTCGAACTGAAGGCAAAAGGTCATGCCATTATCCTCTCAACACATATCTTCTCGGTTGCAGAAGAACTCTGCGATGAGATCGCGATACTTGTTGACGGCAGGATAGCCGCACAGGGAACAGTCGATGAACTGATCAGTCAGGCCGGGGCCGAAAACTTTGAGAAGGCATTCTTCAAGATCTACGTTTCAAATCACGTCGAATGATCGGGAAAGGAAAACATGTCAGCAAAAAGGGGAATTAAGACTATCATAGGAAGTTTCTTCCGCAAGAGAGGACAGATGGGTGCAGAAGCCTCACCTGCAACTTTTCTTACGACTGTATTCTTCGTAGTCGCACTCGCCTGCGCGGCTTCCTCTTTGATCCTATGGTGGTTTCCCTATCATCTTTTCAGCGACGAAAAATACAACGTCGTAGTGGTCAACTGTCCGGATTCATTTAAGGAGTTTAATGAACAGACACAGATCTTCAGAGATCAGGAAGCGGCCGAATACGGAGACCGTTATAACTACTTTGCCAACTGGCAGCATATGACGATGTTCCAATACAGCTATGACGGTTACGGATGGACTGAGTTTGTCTATAAAGAGACCGACGCATTATATGATTTTGTTACTTTCGGTAAGTGGATGCGCGAAAACGATGCTTACCTGACCATCGTTTTCCCGAAAGGATTTGATGAACAGATAAAGCTCCGTCAGGAAGGTCTGACCGATGAAAAACCGCAGCTTCTGACTTACTACCGTACGAATTCGATGGAATATACCGATATGAAGAACGGGTTCATTGATGAATACCTCGCGTATTATCAGAGCAAGATCCGCGCCGATTACGGTCTAAAGATCACATCAGTCTCCGACTCACGCATCACAGACGATCCTATCGCAACTGTTGATAATGCATATGGACTGAAAGCTTTCAGCGATATGATGGCAAGGACATTCGTACCTATCTTACTTTTTATCATCCTTCTGTATTCTTCAATGAGCACAGGCACGAACGTAATCGCAGGACAAAAAGAACGCGGAACATTTACGGGGATCCTTCTTACTCCCCAGCCAAGATATTCGATCATAATCGGTTATCTCGGCGGTGTAGTGCTCAAGACCATGATACCTGCAGCATTTATCGCCACCATTGCTTCACTTGTAGTAGGACAATACAATTTCGGTGCTATTCTTGCACTGTATCTGTACCTTGTTGTTCTGGAACTCTTCATCGCAGCGATCACGATCATGATATCTGTCATTAACGATACGGTCGTATCAGCCCAGACAGCATTCCTTCCCATTTTCCTTATCCTTGTGGCTGTTTGCGTCACATGTATTCAATCAGTCTCCGAAAGAGCCGACTTCTATATGTTCCTTCCTGTCCATGGTCAGTTCTACGGCATAGGCGATCTGCTCACCGGAAACCTTAATATCCCCGGGCTTATAATAAGTTCCTTTGCAACAGTCTTCCTTACAGCAATAATAGTTCTCATCACGATCCGTCTTCTTTACAGTGAACGTTACACAGTATCAGTCGAGACTGTTGATGCGAAGACTGTCAAGCGCGTTCGTGAAGGCAACAGAAGATCTGCTCTCGATGTTGTCAACAATATCACGGATAATTTCAGTTATATCGTGACACAGATCTTCTATCCTCTTATAGTGCTTTCTTTCTATCAGTTCATAGCAGTGATCCCCGTTGTTGTCTCTTATATGAGAAAACCCGAATATTCAGCATATATTCAGGACCTTGCAAATGTAGGGACTATAACCGATATAATAAACAAGACATTTGAGATATTCGGTATCTTTTTCAAAGACCCGCTCTTCCTTATATCCATGACACTCGGATATACAGCGATCATAGTCACATATTTTATTCATGCAGGAAGAGTATGGAAGATCAAAGGCTTCAGGAATAAAACCGGTGCCTGCGGATATCCGCTCTCAAGCGGAAAGCACATCATAGGGCATTACGGGCTCGGCTTCCTTTTCGGATTCCTGATGATGTCTTCTGTAATAGCCATCATGGTATTAACAGGTCAGATAACGCTGTCGGGCTTCAGTCTCAAGATATCCGGTATAGGCGTATTCATCTCCAATCTTCTGATGTGGCTTCCACAGGGTGCATCAGAGGAGCTTATGTTCAGAGGCTTCATGCTCCCGGCATTCTCCAAACGATATAAAGTTGCAGTCGGAGTAATAGTATCATCTCTCCTGTTCTCTGCATTCCACTCGCTCAACAGCGGATTCACTCCTTTGGCTTCAGTTAACCTTGTGCTCATAGCTGTTCTTTTCGCATTGATATATCTTCTTACGGGAGATATCTGGATGACATCGGCAATGCACACTGCCTGGAACCTGTCTCAGGGCAATATATACGGACTTCAGGTATCCGGTAATGAAGCATCCAATTCGATCGTAACGGCACTTTACGACAAGAATGCGGCACCTCTCATCACCGGAGGCTCGTTCGGTCCTGAAGGCGGGCTTGCAACAACTGCGGTGACCTTAATCTGTCTTGTCGCTGTTACGTTACTGCTGATACGTAAATACAAAAAGACGAAAAGCAACTGATATCAGATCATTTATTCAAAGTTGCCGGATCGATCAGATCAAGGCTGCTGTAGATCTGATCGGAAAAAGTCTTTACAGTATCATCAATTGGAGAAAAACCCGATATGATCAGAACGCTGTTCCCTTTCAGATAAACGCCTTTCATCCAGTCACAATTGCCATCCCTGTTTGCGGATAAGGAATACGTAATGGCATACGCATAACCGCCCTTATATCCGGTCTTGTTCTTATGCTTGGAATCCAGTCCGGACACATAGGAATCATAATAGGATTTTGCCTGACTCTGCGCCGGGAAGATGAGAAGACAGCAGTCAGTGTCATATATTGCAGTCCCGTAAAACTCCTTTGCCACAACCACGACCATCTTATTAACGCTTGCCTTCGGATACCAGTCATATCTGTTCAGGTAATTGTCATAAAGAGTCTGGGCTTCCTTATAATCCTTGGAAATATAGTATCCTGACGGATTTGTAAGCCCCTTAAAGTATTCTATCGCAGTGTTTGCATTCGCAACTGTGCCTATATCCTGTATCCCGAATACTCTGGCTGTTGTGGCAATATCGTCGACCTCAAAAGGTTTACTGCTCGTGCAGCCGGTAAGCATAGCAGAAACAAAAACCAGAACCGTTAATATGCCGCAGACAGTTTTCTTCATATAATTCCCCCCACTGGATTTTGAAACCATTTCCGGAAAACAAATAATATAGTGATCAGCTTTCCTCAGCGATCTCCCTTGCAACAAACACTCCGGAAGCCGAGGCATGTGATAAAGAGTGTGTTACTCCTGATCCGTCGCCTATCACAAACAGTCCGGGATAACGTGTCTCGAGTCTGTTATCGATCGCAACCTCCATGTTGTAGAACTTAACCTCAACACCATAGAGCAGTGTGTCATCATTTGCAGTACCCGGAGCGATCTTATCGAGAGCATAGATCATCTCGATGATGCCGTCTAAGATCCTCTTGGGCAATACGAGTGACAGATCACCCGGAGTAGCCTTAAGAGTAGGCCTTACCGTTGACTCCTCGATCCTTGATGCATTTGATCTTCTTCCTCTGGTGAGGTCACCGAAACGCTGGACGATAACGCCGCCACCAAGCATATTGGAAAGCCTTGCTATAGACTCGCCGTATCCGTTGGAATCCTTGAAAGGCTCAGAGAAGTGCTTGGATACGAGAAGTGCAAAGTTGGTATTCTGCGACTGCAGTTCAGGCGCATCAAAACTGTGCCCGTTGACGGTAACGATACCGTTAGTGTTCTCGGTAACAACATAACCGTTAGGATTCATACAGAATGTCCTTACCTTATCCTCAAACTTTTCAGTACGGTAAACGATCTTGCTCTCGTATAATTCAGATGTCAGATCAGAGAACACGACAGCCGGAAGCTCGACACGGACTCCGATATCCACTCTGTTTGAATAAGTCTCGATATCAAGTTCGGTGCAGACCTTCTCTATCCATTTGCTGCCGGATCTTCCTACCGATACGATACACTTCTTGCATGTATAGGATTCACCAAGGCATTCGACTTCATATGTCCCGTCTTCGAGGACCTTCAGATCGCCTACAGGTGAATTGAAAAAGAAATCGACCTTATCTTTGAGTACATTGAAGATATTGCCGAGCACAAGATAATTCTTGTCAGTACCGAGATGTCTTACGGAAGCATCAAGCAGATGAAGCTTATTCTCAAGGCAGATCTTCTTGAATGAGGATCCTGCAGTCGAATAGAGCTTTGTGCCTTCTCCTCCGTTTGCAAGATTGATCCCGTCAACATACTTCATGAGTTCAAGGGCTTTCTCCTTGCCGATATGCTCATATAAAGTTCCGCCGAAATCATTGGTTATATTGTATTTGCCGTCGGAAAATGCCCCTGCGCCGCCGAAGCCTCGCATGATCGCACATGATTTGCAGTTGATACAGCTCTTGATCTTCTCTCCGTCGATCGGGCACTTACGCTCTTCAAGAGGCTTTCCGGCCTCGAAAACGGCAACCTTCAGGTCAGGTCTTAAATTGGTAAGTTCATAAGCCGAGAATATTCCGCCCGGACCTGCACCGATAATGATCACATCATAATTATTCATAACAAAAGCTCCTTTACTCAAGGAATATGATTACATTATAAGTTAAGACAGGTACGTTTCAAATATCTTAATTGTCTGCTGTGCTGTCAGGATATTCCCAGAAACCGCCCTTATGAAAATTCTCATTTCCCAAAGGTGCAGCCGTCAGCTTGAAGATGACACAGCCGTCAGGGCATACAACAGTCTTTGTATACTTCCCGTCACCGCCGAGATTCTCAAGATCACCGCCGCTTCTTACTGCCTCCATCAGGGGATAGAGCATCATCATAGTTTTCGAGCAGATACCGTATCCATCCTGATTGACCGGACAGCCGTATGTGCAGGTGTATCTGTCACCTACTTCCTCTCCGTTGCGGCAGTAACGTTCAGTGTGATCGCCGTGAAGAAAGCCGGTAACTTCAACTGTAAATTCATATTCCTCGTCATACCATTTCTTCATAATGACACTCCTTTAACTTAAACGGTAAACTTTTTCATCAGGGAGCAAAGCACTGATATCCTTTTGTTCCAGGCGCATGGCATTCAGTTCTTTGACCCGGTCAGTGATATCTGTCAGTTCCACGATCCAGTCATTGACATATTCATAAAGGACGTTCCCTCTTATTCCAAGCTGAAGAGATCTGTAAGACAGATTATTGCCGTCTATATCCTTTTCCGGATCCCATTGGACTCTTACTTCCGATTCCTTAATGAGTTTCTGCCACTCATCCTTCGTCAGGCCGGATTCTTCATAGTAAGTAGAGATAACGGCCTGCTTAACTGCCTTATCAAAACATTCTCGCTTGATATCTATGGCAAGAACATGCTCCTGATTCTCTTTTGTGCACCATCCGCAGCGGTACATCATCCAAAGAAAGGACGGTTTTATCCATGTCATCCTGTTCATGCTGAAGCTGCTGCCGAATGTTCCTTTCCTGACTGCTTCACCTGCAATATATGAATTGTATGCCTGATAGACTCTTATGGTCTTATCCGTATATACCGCTCTTATCTCTTTATATTCGGACATATAAGCCTCTGTTAGAAATCGTCGTAGTCTTCCCCGTTGAAGTAATTCTGATAGTAAAATACAAAATCAGACATTATCTCTTCCCTGGATCTGGTGTTACCATCGGCAACGCCGCCGTTCTCAAGACTTGTGATCCATTCACTGTCGATCATGCATCCGACATCCATATTGATATCGTACTTTGCCTTTTTGATCAAAGGCGCATCCGAAGCATCACCAAGGCAATAAAGATATCCGCATAGTAAACGGATATATTCGGAACTGCCTTCCTGGTAATTCTCGATCTCAGACTTTAAAAGGGATACTATAAACCCCTTCGGGATATTCCCGAAATCAAACCCCAGCTCGTTCATGAGGTTTTCTGCACGTTGTTCGTTTGTCATCCTGTTATCCTCATCTTATGTATTTAATTAATCTGTTATCTTCAGTATACCAATCAGTTTGGAGTTTATTACAGTATTTTCCTTTTTCTGATCAGAGCGAAAACTCTTTTATCACCCTGATCCTTCCTATAATATGACCGTTGAACTCATCCAATTCTTCAGCCGGGACCCACAGTTCGGCATGGTGCGCCGCGCCTACCACATGGACTTCATACCGTTTGCAGAATTCATCGTCAACTTCGAATCCGGTAACATATCCTTTATGGTCCTCGTTATATTTCACATTCCATTTCTCGGCGATCTCTGATGCATATTCCTCATTTAAAACAGGATAAAAGATCGGCTGATCAGGAAGCCTCGGCGGAAACTTTTTGTATCCGCTTTCTTCGATCAGCTCTAGTTCCTTTGTGCCTACGGGTCTATATAAGATCATACTGTCCCCTTTTATCTGTTTTCGTCAGCCTGTTTTTTACATTTTATCATTGAAACCATATATTTCTATGATGGTAACATCACACCTTCGTGCAAACACCGGCATAGTTATTTCCTGATAAACGAAGAATTGCCTCTTTAAGTAACACCGTCACTTTCAGAGACAACTCCTCATCAACAAAGATATAGATTAAATGTTATTTTTATCCTTCGTTGCTTATTACCGCACCTTCCGTTTCAGTTCCGGGAATAATGATGTCGAAAGGAGACGAGCTTATTGCAACTCTGCAGGAATCCTCAACACCTTCATCTGCCAAAGCTTTCTTACACCATTCAGGGTTTCCTTCCACTTCACTCATAACTCCGATGCATTCTCCGTCAGGATTAAAGAACATCTGACAATTTCCGTGGTTGTCAGGTGTGCCTCCGACACAAATAACTATACGGCTTCCGTCAGCAGTCTTCTCCTCATAGCGGTAGTATTCTGTCTCACTGCACTTATCCGTGATCTCGGTCCATTCACCGTCAAGAACAAAATAGAGCTTTCCATCCTTATCCTGATCAAAAGCTTCCCCCATATCAGTATAAGTAACTGACAGATGAACTTCTCTGGTAACGATCTCGCCGTTTTCATCAGTCTCGGCAGTCTCTATGACCTCATAGGTGCGCTCATTATGATTCGAAGTAATATATGAGATCAGATTTCCTGCTGCATTGACAACGATTCCTCTCGTAAAGGGAACTATCATAATTACTGCAATGGCAGCGGCAACTCCTATGACAGGTCCGAGCCAGGTTGCTTTGGCAGGCTTCTTTTTCATCAGAATAGAGCGCATCTCACTCTTTCTGTTCTCATCCATTACGACTTTATCAAATGTATCTTTCATTATCATTCCTCCAATCTGAAACGCAGCTTAGCTTTTCCTCTGTTGATCCTCATCGCAACAGCAGACTCGGTAAGCTTAAGTATCCGGCTGATCTCCTTATATGAATATCCGGCGTAATAGTGCAGATAGATCGGTATCCGAAGCTGCCGGTCAAGATTCATCAGTTCATCAAAGACAGCCATATTTCTTTCTGTAAAACCGTCATAATACTGCAGATGCCACTCCTCTGATTCAAGATCCGTACATGATCTCGTCTCAGATGATTTCAGGTGATCTTTGCATTTGTTCGCCGTCATTGTCATGAGGTAAGCTTTCTCGTTTCTCCTGTCGAAAAACATATGCTTTTCGAGGAGCTTGGAAAATACATCCTGAACGATATCTTCAGCATCGTGCTTTGAACCGACAAAAGAGACGGCAAATCTGTACAGATCATCCGAGTATTCATCAAACAGTCTGATGACGTCTTCGTTTTTCAAGCCTAAAACCTCCATATCCGTTTTTCGAGATCTCACTATATAAACGAATCAGATAAGGAGTTTCTCACATACCCCGCAAAAAATATCATGTGATGTCTGAAAATGCGGAAATAATGCCTTTCGTTTGATCCGGATCAGTCAACTATTTCCAAAGGTTCTGAGAAAGAAGACTTCCTTCCGTTTTTCAGGATATATATGGAAAACATCAGCTGAATGACCGCAAGGGTAACACTTGCAAATAAAACAACATATTCCACAAAGTTTTCCGTCTTGCTGAAACCTGTTGATTCACTGAAAATAAGCACGGAATAAATGCACAAGTATAATGATAAGACGATCAAGGAACTTAAAGGGCTCAGCCATAACAATTTCAGTTCAGCTTCCCTGTGTTTATTCTTAATGAAAATGATCAGCAGTATGACTGTAACAGCAATACCGGGGATCAGATTAAGTATATTTGAAAAATAACCGTAATTGACCGTGTCACCGATCCTCCGGTAAGATAAGACATTCTGCATCAAAAATGAATTGATCAGAGTTGAACCGAGCTTAACTGAAAGCAGGACGATCAGCACCGAGAACTTAATACCGTAACTGTACTTTGCATAAAGGAATAACATTACTGTGGCTGCAGAAGAGAATATAAATGCCATAACGCTCTTGTACAAAGCAAACCTCGAAAGAAAGACCGCTCCGCCATATCTTGCCAGCAATACATAGATCACATCAAGGATACTCTCCAGCGCACATACTGCGATCCATATACCGAGCAGCTTAGTTGCCTTGTCTTTGTTGCAGATGATGATAATGCCCAGGACTAATGCAGCAGCATAAAGGGCAGGCTTGCCGTATTCACTCAAGTAATAAGACAATATTAAAAACAGATCCATACTTACCTTATCTCCTCTTATTCCGGATTTGTCAGATAGTATAAACCATAATATGACACACGCAAAATACCGCCCGGTCAGCGTGAATTATTTCTGTCTCCTGACCTTTATCGCAAAAGTAAGCGGAACAGCGATAACTACCGCCACACCTGCCTGTATGAAATTGAAAGCGACTGAACCTGCAGCAGCTTCTTTTCCATACATAAACACTTCAAATGCAAAGTATCCGCCAACCATGATCAACTCAGCAACAACACCCGCTGCCAATCTCATTAAGAGACCTGTCACATTTCTGACGTGCGATCTTGCCATAATAAGGGAAGCGGCAAGTCCCATAAGCCCCTTTATAACAAAAGTGGGGGCAATATATACGGGATAGCCTGCAATAAGGTCACCTAAAGCCGAACCGATCGCAGCAGGAAAAAATGCCGCCGGACCTATAAAATATGATGCAACAAGGATCACGGCATCACCCAGATTCATGTAGCCTATTGCCGTGGGTATCCTCAGTTCCGTTCCTATAAAGACTAAAGCCGCGAAAATACCGCATATGGCTATCAGCCTTAGATTTGATTTTGTTTTGTTATTTCTTTCATTATCTGACATGGTTTTTACCTCATAAAACTTCTCAGATCGACAGGGTCCGAACAGAGATTTGAAGCTCCGTTAAGGATAAGGAACTCGCGGGTCTTGTAACCCCAGGTACAGCTGATACAGCACATTCGGCTGTTTTGCGCAGTCAGGATATCCGTATCGGTATCACCTATATATACAGCTTCGCTGTTATCAATACTCAGATGATCCAGACATCGTTCCACAGGCTGACTTGACGGTTTCCTTTCCACCCCGTCCACAGAACCGCTGACATAGTCAAACAGGTCCGGGAAGAAGTGATCTATGAGTTTACGGGCAGGCCCGTCATTTTTATTGGATACACACGCAAGAAGCATTCCGTCGGATTTCAGACGTATGAGAGCTTCCGTAATCCCGTTATAAGGATGAGTATTCTCCAGATAATGCGAATCATAATATGCCACATTATCCTTAAGCAGCCTTTGCTTCAGTTCCTCGCTGTATTCTCCGGGATCTGAATCAAGGCTTCTTTCGATAAACTTTACTACTCCGTTATTGATAAAGGTCTTGACCTCATCTTCTGTCTGAGGTGCAAGACTGTTCATCCTGCGGGCTGCATTGAGACTTAATGTAAGCCCTCCTATCGTATCAAGGAGAGTTCCGTCAAGATCAAATACCGCTAGTTTGTACCTCATAACGGTCAATACCTCAGATTCATGCCCTTCTATCAGTTTTATTGCATATCTTAACCAATTACCTACTGTTTGTATAGGTAATATTACAGGACAAAAAGTTCAAATTCAGCACATACTATAAATCAAATAGGGATCAAATTGTAGAAATACATTGTCCGTAATGCTAACATTTATTCGAAAATAATAATCAGAGGTGTATAAATGGCAATTATCAGGTTTAGTAAGATGGATTTTGGCGTTCATGAGACAGACGTTGTCGTAGCCGGGATCGTACAGACAAACACAAACAACGGCAAACCGATGCTCAAGGTTACCTTGAAAGACGGAGAAGAGAGCATTACTGCCCTCCTCTTTGATGCGACCAAGAAGGAACTTGCATCAGGCGGCATCGAAGAAGGATGCACTGCGGTAATAAAGCTTGAAGTAACTGATTATAAGGGCTCCAAAAGTTATAAGATCAACAGCATCACACCCGCAAAGCTTCCCGATGACGAGCTTAAACAGCTTATAAAGCTTCCGCCTGTCGATCCTTCCAGACTCGTAAATGACATCATCGTTCTCATAAAGCAGTCCTCGGGCAGGGATTATGACCTTGAAGCAGGCGGTGTTCCCGATGATGATTTTTCGCTCACGGCGCTCGCCGTAAGGATAATCACAAACAATCTAAAGGCATTTACTAAGTCTTCCGCGGCAAAGGCCATGCATCACAACCTATACGGAGGGCTTGCTTATCACACATACAGGATGATCAGAGCCGCATATTCTATCTGCGAGACATATACGCTCCTTAACAGGGAACTGCTCGTATGCGGCACGGCGCTTCACGACATCGGCAAGCTTGTTGAGATAAAGACTTCCGATACCGGCATCGCCACATATACGGATATGGGCAATCTCTTCGGCCATCCTCTTCTCGGGATCGAGATGATCGACCATGAAGTCTGGAACAAAAACCAGGCTAACGGCGGCAGATCTTACAATGCCGAACAGGTCGCCATGTTAAAGCACATGATCGCCTCTCATCACGGTCAGCCCGAATGGGGAGCTATCAGGATGCCTTCCACGCCTGAAGCCATGATCCTTCATGAACTCGACATGATAGATTCGCGCATGTACATGTATGAAGAAAACTTCAAGGATCTGACGCCCGGCACTTCAAGCGAGCCCGTCTTCGGCATCGCGGGTGACGGCAAGACCGTGATCTACAAGAATTCTTTCAGCGATTACAGCTGACAGGCTGTTTAACCATACCTCATCTCACATACTTCGCCCGATTCGTTTCTGTAATACAGGATCTTATTTTCCTCGTCCAGGAAATCTAATACTGAACATATGGGAAATTCCAGGCTGCTGTCATTGGCCTTAAAATCCAGATCGTCGTAGAACTTTGCCCAGTATCTCGGAAGAAGCGGTGCGGTAATATCGTTCAACAGACACCCTGTATCTTCTCTTTTCTCATCACTCATCATGAAATAATAAAGATACAGATCGTCCGTACCGTTCTTTAATGACCATGTTGGATCGATATGATAGCCCTCGCCGTTAATCACAACATATGTCCATGCGTGGCACATACCGGGCTCAAAGATGCCGATATTAAGCGCATCCACGCCTGCCTGCATGAGAAGATATGCATAGATGCTTGCAAGATGGTCACATACACCCTGCCTGATACGGAAAGCCTTATAATCGGCTCCGTCGCCGGTCGAGGAGCCATCTATTTCACCGTAAACAAATGTGGATTCCATATAGTCGTAAAGCTTGATGCACTTCTCAAAGTCAGTATCATCATAGTCAAGCCAGGTATTAAGAACATCTTCAATATCTGCCTCATACTCTGCTTCCCTTATTACGAATTCTTCAGCGGGCATATTATAGTAGATCCTGCCGACACCGTTTTCGAAAGGCACAGTACCATCATCACTCTCACCGGTTATCTTCATACAGGCTGCAGGAAGCAGATTATTCAGTGTCACAGGGTCAGTAGCCCATTTGTATGCTTCCTCGCTCGCGCACTCGAAAGTGTCTTTGCCTTCACGAACAGCATCAGTGAGATTATAGAGTGCCTGATAGTTTTCATCGGGGATCTTATCACCTATCTTGACCGAATAGAGATGAGGATTGAATTCATACAGTTTTTCAGGTTCTGTCTCTGATTCCGTAGTTGCTGCAGTCGTTGTCTCTGTTATCTCAGTTGTTCCGCTGTTGATAACAATATCCTCAGCTGAGGTCTGCTCAATCACATCTGCTTTGCTGCAGCCCGAAAACAAGACCGCAGAAACCAATACTATTCCGGTTATCTTTTTGCTTTTCATCTAAGGCGCTCTCCTTTATGCAGCCTTATCAGAGGCGTTCTGCTCATAATAAAACTCATGCTCGTTCCCGTACATGTCGACATAATTAAGGATCTTGTTTTCTTCATCCAAAGATTCAAAATTACAGTAGTCCCTCAGATTAAAACTGTTGTCATCAGCAGGTAAAGTCAGGGACGTCCTGTTGATCCAGTATTCCGGCACCAGTGATACGGTCAGGTCATGGACAAGTGCCCCGTCAATATTACGTTCTTTATCACTCATAAGAAAATAATCCAGATAGATATAATCCACACCGTCATTATTGATCTTAAGAGCCCACGTGGGGTCAATGTGATATCCCCTGCCGTCTATTACCGCATAAGTCCATGAGTGGCACATATTCTCCTCGAAGCATCCGACACTTATGGCATCGATACCGACCTGCAGGAGCAGATAGGCATACACTGATGCAAAATCCACGCACACACCCTTTTTGCACATGAAAGTATGATAGACAAAATTGTCATCATAGTCGTAATCTTTATCGTAATCATATTCGTAATTATTTGCCATATACAGATAGAGTTTAAGTGCCATCTCATAATCACTGTCATCACTCTCGACATTATCGTTGAGGATACCGGTTATCAAAGCCTCAAAATCCGCCTGTCTTTCTGCATATTCTTCAACAGGGATCGTATATCTGATATTGCCGGTCCCGTTCCCGGTGGTTTCTGTCTCCTCAAAATATGCAGGTTCCACTTTTGCGCCCGCAGCAGGAAAAAGATTACATAACACACTGACATCAGTACACCACTCGAATGCTTCATAACTTGAGCATTCAAATGTTGTCTCTCCTTCCCTTAATGCATCGCACAGATTATTGAATGAATCCCAGTAATCCTCAGGTATTCGCTCTGCAATCTTAGGCGAATACACATGCGGATTAAATTCCCAAGGCACCAAAGCCTCAGTCTCAGACGTGACGACCTCCGTCTCTGTCTCTGTTTCTGTTATAAATGATTCAACACTCTCAGTCTCTTGTACCGTATTATCTGTAATATCCACTGCACTGCAGCCTGTTCCCGCTATGGCTGCGATCAATACCGCTACTATTATCCTTTTAAATCTCATAAGAAAAGTTCCTACATTTTATTTTCTGATGTTTTGTTATCACCATAGTAAAACTCATGCAGTTCCCCGTACATATCAACATATGTGAGGATCTTGTTGTCCTCATCAAGGCAGTAAAAGCCGCAGTAATCTCTGATACAGTAACTTGCATCAGATGCATCTAAAACAATATTCGTTCTATTAACCCAGAATTCCTTAAGGAGCTGCATCGTAAGATCTCTTACAAGACAACCGTCTGAATTTCTCTCTTCGTCGCTCATCATGAAATAATCGAGATATACATGATCGATGCCTGTATAGCAGGACTTCAGCGCCCATGTGGTGTCAATGTGATAACCCTTTCCGTCTATGACCGCATAAGTCCAGGCATGATCCATACCTTCTTCGAAGCATCCGACATTCATTGCATCGATCCCTGCCTGAAGAAGAAGATATGCATAAACAGAGCCGTAGTTGATGCACTGTCCGAGCTTTGTCTTGAACGTTCTGTAGACATAGCCGTCCTCTTCTTTTATGGCTGACTGGTCACTATAGTCGTAATCGTAATTCTCCGCGATATAAAGATAGAGCTTTAATGCCATCTCATATTCGGTATCGTCGCTCTCAAGAGTACTGTTGAGTATACCGGTGATCATCGCTTCGAAATCAGCCTGTCTTGCAACATATTCTTCGGGCGGCATGTTATAGCAGATCTTTCCTATGCCGTTTTCGAAGCCTGCCGAACCGTCCTCGCTCTTTCCTTCAACCTTCATGCAGGCTGCCGGAAAAAGATTGGCAAGAGTCGTCGATCTCGTTGCCCATTCATAAGCCTCTTCGTTCGAACACTCGAATTCATTCTTTCCTTCTCTTAAGGCATCGCAGAGGTTATAGAACGCATCCCAGTTTTCCTGTGGCACCCACCCGGCAAGCTTCGGAGAATAAACATGCGGATTGAATTCAAAAGGGACTGGCTCCTTTTCCGCACTTGTCTCTGAAGTCTTTGTCTCTTCTGTTTCTTTGATCTCTTCAGTTGCCGATATTTCTGTTACCGCAGTTTCCTCAGTATCGGGTGTATTGACCTTGCTGCATCCCGACAGCAAGACCGCTGTTATTAAAACAGATCCTATTATCCTTTTGCTTATCATTAAAGTAAGCCTCCTTCCGCGCGATTATATCAGAAGGAGGCTTATTCATTTTCATGTCAATATCGGCAAATCTCAGGTTTTTTCTTTACCTTTTAATTTCCTGTATCTTTTCGTTCATCTTCTTTGCTTCTTTTCTGTAGTAACGCATGAAGCAGAACCAGATGATGAATGACACTGCAAGCTGGACAGCTGCCGCAATCAATCCCTGAGCAACTGTTGCCGAACCTCCGAACCAGCCGACCGCATAAGCTACCACCGTATAGATCACACATCCGATACCCATGTGAATGATCACTTTTACCGGCATCGGAAGGCTGTCATTGTTATATACGATCGACGGAATACCGAACCCGAGACCAACGATCATGCTGCCTGCTGCCATTTTTGTAAACCTGTAATTATCAAGGCTGAAATTGCCCTTGTAAATGATATCGAACACTATGCATATAAGACAAAATATAGCAAGTGCCATACCTATGCTTATAACGGTACTCTTTAACAGATCTTTTATTGTATTTCTCATTTCTTTTTCCTCCCTTATAATCCGAGATATTTTTTGAACTCCGGAAGATATTTTCTGGACACGTAATCCTTATCCCCGTTCTTCAATTTCAATAACAACGTGCCTGAAAACCCCGGTTCTATGCTGTCCATATATGACAGGTTGACAAGTGTGGTCTTGGAAATCTGCATAAACTGTTTCCCGAGCTGTTCAGCCAGTTCATAAAGCCGCTTGCGGGACCTGAACTGCTGCTTTGCCCCGTAGATCACCGTATCTCCGTTCTCGACCCTTACCATGAAGATATCCTTGGGCTGAAGGATAACTATATCTTCTTCATTCTTCAGAGCGGTTACCGGTGTCTCACTCGTGCTCAGCACGTCCACGATACGAGAGATCTCATCTGTCACTTTGTCTGTATGGATAACGGCAAACGGTTCTTTGTATTCTGCCGAAATATCGATCTTAACTTTCACTTTGAGAAAGCCTCCCTGAAAATATAGCTTTATGTTACATCAAGCAGTTTAGCCGTGCGACAGGTAACTTCATTTATGATCACCTCCTTCATTTGCTTGTGTGACCTGATAATAGCAAAGGCTTCCGGACATGTGTCCGGAAATGAGGTAAGTGGCAAAAATCAGATGGTGAAATGCAAAGACAACAGTATTACTTTGCAAAATGAACTATGATGGACAGTATTCCCTCTTTAAGACCGGATTCAATCGATCCGCCGTTCATGACTATCAATTCCTTAGCTATCGAGAATCCCAGACCTGTTGACGAATTGCCTTCATTGACCGTGTAATACCTGTCGAAAAGCTTGGCTGCCGACACAGGAGTCAGGTCCGGAGCAGGATTGCTGAATGTAGCAACGCCGTCTTCACCAAGTTTTACGTCCAATGAATCATCTGCGTACTTTAAAGCGTTGCTTATTATGTTCTCGAAGATCCTGTTGGCACTTTTGCGGTCGCACTTCACATACACCGGTTCCTCAGGGAGTTCGATCTCGGGCTCAATGCCTTTATCCTTAAATGCGGCATAGAACGAGAGCATGCATTCCTCAAGGACACGGCAGATATCAACAGGATCTGAAGCTGCTTCTTCGTTTGATACCTTGTATCTTGACGGATCAGTGGAAGTACTGTATTTGAAAAGTTCGTCAGCCAGATCGCTCAAAGACAGCGTCCGGCTCTTGATACGTTCAAGATATTGTTCCTTCAGTGCTTCATCCTTCTCATCCTTCATCAGATCAAGATATGAGTTGATCGCAGTCAAAGGTGTCCTTATATCATGCGAGATCTCAGTAACTGCCACCGTGACCTTGCGGTTGCCGTCTGTATATTCGTCGCGGAGTTTTTTTAATTCGGAAAGCTCCCTGTTAAGTGTATCCGCAGCCCGCACGGCATGAGGATCGGTAGTCGTAAGGGTGACCGGTATCTGTGTATTTCCTTTGACCTGGTCTTCTATATTTTCGGTGAGTTCGTCAAAACCGCGTCTTAACAGGACGATCTTAATGACCGCCGCTGCAAGCGCTAATGCAAGCGCGATACAAAGTGATATAAGTATCTTCAATTCAACCGGTTCCTTTTCGATATGGATAATGATACCACACGGGAAAACTTATCAGATTATCTCACGCTTATTAAAGATGACCATTCCCGCAAAACACGAGATCATTATCCAGCAGATATCACATACGGCATTTATGGCCAGAGGCCCGTCTCTGTAAAGCAGATATACGGGAACCACATAATCATTATGCGAGATAAGAGCAGGATCAAGATAGATCATTGCCAGGAGAATATATCTGGAGGGATCAGGTAAAGTGCAGCGGTATGGCATGACTTCCTTGTCTTCATAATAAAACCTTTTGCTGTAAACAGTCAGATCCAGTTTTGAATCAAAAACATTTATTCCTTTTTCCCGCACTATAGCCAGATACTCATCTTCGGCAGATCCATCTGAAGCATCAACATAAGTCTGAAGACCCGATATGGCCGGATTCGGGATCCTGAAAAAGAATCCAAAGAAAAGGACAGATCCGATTATGAGCGTCAGTGTCTTCTTTTTGCTGATAAAAAGAACTGTAAGAATGAGCGAAGCCGATGTAAAAAAGATGAGCAGCTTTATCAGCAGGACAGAAATGATAAGCGGATAATACAGAGGAGGTTTCCATTGGTAAAAAAGGCAAAAAGCCACAAAGATAAGAATATTAATGACAAACAACATTATATCAAGACAAAATGTCATGATCAGAGATGAAAGATAGATACTCCTTTTACTGTGCCCGCTCGCGATAAGATTTTTAACAGTTCCGTCACTGAATAATCTTCCGAAGAACAGCGGAATGAATATCAGCATCAGAAAAGCAGGAACCAGAAAAGTCTCGTTCAATGCATTATCCACCAGAGTTTCTTCAGAATCGATAATACTCGGGCTCATATTTATTTTGTCAAAGGTTTCCTGAGGGATCGGTTCCAGGAAACTGCGGTAAATGTCTTTTGCACTTATCCCCGAGCCCGCAAAATTATACTGATCAAGATTATCCCTGTTTATCGCGATATTGTTTTCTGCACCGATAAATGCAGTCTCTCCGCTTATTTTCAGAGCAGCGTATGAACCTTTCATGTTTACATGATTAAGATAAACAGAACTCAGCACTGTCAGGATTATAAGTGCCCACAGTTCATAACCTTTAAGGAATCTGTAACAAAAACCGGAAAATATCTTTTTCATATGCCTTATAAGTGAAAGGTCAGCTTATCTCCCTCTTTTTAAAAACCGAAAGACCGATGGTACTGCTTAAAAGTATCCAACAAACATCACACATTACATTAATGGTCATAAGACCGTCTCTTGCCATCAGATATGGATTGATCCAAATATCAAAATCACTTTCGAAATGCGCGATCATTAAAGGATCGGAATAGATAATAAAGAGCAAAACAGTCTTTAGAACGGGAGGTATTTTGTATTTAACAGTAAAATCCAGATCCTTTCCATCATGACTCATAATGATATTAAAATCTAATATATCAAACCGCTCCTCTAAAGCATTGGCACCTTTTTCCTGAATGATCATATGGTATTCTTCAAAAGCTTCGCTCTGATCATCATATTTCTGCTCGTTAGATGCAATATACATGATCGCAAAAGAAGATACCGGTATAAACATCAATACTGCGACCACAAATCCCGCAATAAGAGACAATACCTTTTTCTGACTTGCAAACAACACACATATGCCGACAGAAGATACGGTAAACAAAACAGATAATTCTATAAACAGCATGAAGATGACAACAGGAAGATATACCGGCGGATACCATGAATAAAATATGCACACTGCTGCAAAAATACAGATGCTCAAAATGAGCATAAGGATATCTATCAGAAACGACATAATAAGAGACGCAAGATATATCCTGCCCTTGCTGTGTCCGCAAGCGATAAGATTTTTTATTGTTCCGTCGCTATATAGCCTTCCGAAGAACAGCGGAATAAAAACCAGGATCAGGATCCCCGGAACGAGATGTATTCCGTTCAGATAAGAAAAAAGGCAAGTAATATCCGAAGAAAAACTCATGTCCTGACGCAATTTGTCATAGACCTCATCAGGGAGAGTCTCTGTATAACATCTGTACATATCGTATGCACTTACTTCTTTGCTTGCAGAATATTCCGCTTCAGGCATCAGATCCTGATCATAGTCTATCCGGAGATTAAAGATATATAAAGACGAGATCACCAGCAAGGCAAGAAGCACCCATATCTCAAATCCTTTGATCAGTCTGAAAAATAAACCTGACAATATCTTTTTCATAAGATCAGGGGAACTCCTTTTTCCTTATTGATGCAAATCCGGCCGCAGTGGATATGACAAAGACCATACCGGCAGCCATGATCTCATTGGCCTGATCTTTTCTGTCACTTGTATAAAAATCTACGTAAGGACTAGATTCATATAAAAACGTATAGATCTTTCGCCTGGTTCCGCCTACATAATGAGGGTTATATTCCCACCAGTATGATTCCCCGTCTTCAGCGCCAACAACGTACCTGTAGGGTTCATTAAGTTCAGTTCCTATGAGCATGGTTGTGGTCATTGCACAGGGAATAAGCATAAGAGATATCACAAGTGCAAGGAACTTATTGCTGCAGAAGAACTGGGCAAGTATATAAAGCGACGTAAAAGCAAAGCATACAAGGATCACTTTGATAAAACAGCTGATAAGATAACTGTCAAACCTGATGTCACTTTTTATGGCCCATAGTTTTGCAAAAGCGATTATAGTTGCCACTGCGATAACACATGAAATCAATGAATTTAATAAGGAAACCATAAGATCAGCAAAATAAAGCCTGAATCTTGATATTCCCGTTGAGATCTTGTTGTTTATCGCACGGTAGGCTATATCCGTGCCGGTGAACATCATGCAAAAGATTGCTATCGCAAAAGGCATAACATAAAGAAGGCCGTATAAACACTGGATCACAAACAGGTTATCTATAAATCTGGGTCTGCTGAATATGTATGATACGTAGATCTGCCCGTACATGAAATTTGCGACAACCAGACCCACCAGGACCGAGAAGATAATTGTCTTAAGCCAAAGCCCGGTCCTGAACAATCTGAAAAAAGCTGATCTTAATGCGCGGCTCACGAGATCCCGTCCTTTTTCGCAACCAGATTCATAAAGTAGCCTTCAAGGCTTTCGTTATTCTCATTGATGCTCAATACTTCCACACCTGCCTCATCAGCAAGACTGATGATATGCTTGGCTGTAATATCCGAATAAATATCTATCGTATCCTCCGAATCGATCTTATATTCGATCCCCTCACGGTCAAATATCCTGAACAGAGGATCTGCAGCGGATACTTTTATCCTGGAAGACTTGCGCACCTTGCTCATCAGTTCCCTGGAGCTCAGTGTCTGGAGTATCTCTCCCTTTTCGATAAATGCATAATGTGTTGCGAGCTTGGATAATTCCTCAAGAATGTGACTGGAGATAAGTATCGTCGTATGTCTTTCGCGGTTGATCCTCAGTAATATCTCGCGCATCTGAATGATGCCCTGCGGATCAAGACCGTTGATCGGTTCGTCAAGGATCAGGATATCAGGCTTGCCACAAAGGACAACTGCAATACCCAATCTCTGTCTCATACCGAGAGAGAACTTTCCGGCTTTCTTTTTGCCGGTATCTTTAAGATCGACCAGTTCAAGAAGTTCCGAAATATCATCATATGAAGTCATTCCGAGATTTATATACTGAAGCTTGAGATTGTCATAAGCTGACAGGTTACGGTAGATTGCAGGGCTTTCCGTAATGGAACCCATTCTTCTGCGGACGCTTAAGATCTTCTTATCGCTGCTGGATACCCCGCCTATGCTGTAGGTTCCGGATGTCGGCTCGGCAAGTCCTGTCACTATTCTCATAAGCGTGGTCTTTCCGGCTCCGTTCCTTCCTACAAGACCGAAGATCGATCCCTTCGGAATATCAAGGTTAACCTTATTCAGGATCTGCGCCTTGCCGTATTTCTTGCTCAGATCTTTTACAGACAATATGTTTTCCATCTATGAATCTCCTTTGATCTTGAAGCCTATGCCCCAGACAGCTTCTATATATTCGGTATCCGTAATATCCTTTATCTTTTTCCTGAGATTGCTGACATGCACCTTAACAGAACTCTCGGTACAGTCAGGAGTCTCGGTCTTTATGAGATCCAGAAGTTCCGACTTCGATATGACTCTTCCCTTCCCTGTCGCAAGCATCTTAAGGATCGCATATTCGGTCCTTGTAAGCTTTAATTCCCTGCCGCAGACCGACACTTCGTGTTTGTCTGTATCGATCAGCATATCCCCACATGTTATGCGGCCACCGTTGCTCTTCTTCCCCTCAGCAATACGAAGAGCGACATTTACCCTTGCTTTAAGCTCCTTGATATCAAACGGTTTGGTTATATAATCCACACATCCTTCAGATAAAAGCGAGACCTTATCGTCCACGGAAGATCTGGCACTGACTGCGATCACCGGAGTCTCTTTCGGAATATGTGTAAGGAGTTCTTCTCCCGTAAGACCCGGAAGCATAAGATCCATCAGTATAAGGTCGGGATTCTGACCCAGCATCATGCGTCCTTCGGTGCCTGTTACAGCCCGGATCACCTCAAAGCCGTCCTTTGTAAGTTCCCTTTGAAGGACTGCTCCGATATCTTCATCATCTTCCACTATCAGTATCTTGCTCATGTAAAAATTTTATTCTATTCCCTTTTCAAATCAAGCACAGACGGGAAATGTTACCTGAATCTTAACCCTTTTATCCGCAATATTGGTTTAGAATAAGCTTATGAAAAGATCTGACGGCAAAAAACTATTATCATTATCTTTAGCGGTGATCATGGTATCATCATCCGCTTCATGCTCTTCCAAAACCGGAAAGTATGACGTGATCTCGGAGGATGATCCCTGGTATGAGTGCAGTTCATTTGATGTTTCATCTTTCTTTGATCCTGAAGAATATGAATACACTTATTTTGAATCCGTGGGAACAACAGATAACAGCATCTATCTTAAAGCCGATGCACATAAACCTTTTGACTACCGTAAAGACATGACCGAGGAGGAATACCTCGAATACTTTGATCAGTATATCCTTGAATACTCATTTGACGGAGAGCTTATCAGTAAAACATCATATAAGCCAACTATCGATAATAATACTTACCGCGGACTTCTGAAGGCCTGGGTATCTGAAGGAAAGCTGAACATTCTTGAAGAAGAATACAGTTTGATCGAAGATGCATCCCGTTATATTCTCAACGGGGAACCTCTTGTAATACCGGAAGATTATTTCCGATACGACACGGTACATATCGAAGACATTTATACTGTATCCGGATATACGATCATCAGATTAAACAGATCGTGGGATTATGCTCTTCTTATGCTGTTCAAGCCTGACGGTTCCTGCGATTTCTACACGGTCGACGACCTCGTAAAATCCGCTGTTTCCTATTGCGAAGACTTTATTCCTGAAGATGACGGTAAAGTGCTCCTTCCCGTCGTTCTGTCCGATTACGATTTTGTATATTTGTCCATTGACCTTGCAACGATGGAGACTGAAGAACTCCAATCACTCTACGGAACAAAAAACTACATGATCGAATATGCTTCAGGAAAGTCTCTGGCAAAGGATTATACCGGGATCAGTTTTATAGATCATTCGACCGGCAAGCTTGATCCCATATGTGAGTACAGCAATATCGACATGCCCATGATCGATGTTATCGAAAGCAGCATCCTTTATATTTCCGGTGACGGAAATGAGATCATATTAGGCGGCGAGACATATGGCAGTTCCGGATCATATTCAGGATACAAGATCTCTCACCTGACACGTGCAGCTTCAAATCCCAATGCCGGAAAGACCGTGCTGATCCTGTCAAATGACAATGAGTCATATTCATTTGAAGAAGCAGATTATATGGCTGTCTATCTTTTCAATCAGAGAAATGATTCATATTTTGTAAAATATGTATTCCCGATGGATAACAACGGTGAGTTTAAAAAGACAGATGCTGATATCATCCGTTCAACAGATTCATTTCCAGATCCTTCTGACAGGGAAAAATACATCGACATGGCACCTTACCTTGAACAGAATGACGGATCCGGTAAGCAGAAATACTTTTCCAATGCAATAGATGCCTCAATGGACGGCGATGCTGTTTACCGGGTTCCGCTGAACATCTCTGCCACCGGTATCCTGACAGCATCCGTTAATGTTCCTGAAGGACAGCACGGATTCACATTTGATTCGTACGTTAAGTTTGTTGATGAAGTCTGTAACGGCATAGACCCGATGACCAGCACTCCGAGTTTTAAATTGAACAAATCCGAATACTTCACAAGACTCTTTATGAATATGAGTGATCTGTTTATAAAAGACGGACGTGTAGATCTTGGCGGTGCTGAATTCCGCAAACTTATGGAATTTGTGGAAGAACACGGCAACGATAATACGGACGATGAATCAGGAGATGTCGGACTGCATAATCAGGCGATCATGGAGATACAGGCCGAGATAGAAGATCACAATGCACGTCTCGAAGGCAAATACGGTGCGGTTTACGATAATCTTTATTCATTCAACAGTTATATCGACTGCTACCGTATGTATGGTGAAGGTCTGGGGATCTACGGTCTTCCGTCATTTGACGGAAGAGGTCCTATGACGATGTCAACAGAATTCGTTTATGTCTCCAACACTACCGCTTATCCTGATGCCTGTGCGGAATTTGTCAAACTGCTCCTGTCTGATGAGATACAGTGCCTTATGTACAGCAATCCCGTTAACCGCGATGCTTTGAGGACTAAAACCGAAGAACAGCTCAACAGCTATAATGAACAGCTTTTAAATCAGTCCTACTCGGACCGCCCTGTCACTGAATCTGACCTGATCCCATATGAAGCGATCGATAAGTATTTTGATATCTTATCTTCCTCATATGGCGGAATGAGCATCGGAAGTGCCGTTGAAGATATACTCATCGAGGAATCATCAGCATATTTTAACGGCAGCCGTTCTCTCGATGATGTAATACCCGTAATGCAGAACCGCATTCAGACGGTACTTAACGAGAACAAGTGATCATCTTCCCTCAGGATAAAGAACAGGAAGCGTAGGATGAGCTGTAGGCATTGTCTGCTCCCTGATATCCTTTACAGGTGTTATAACACCGTCACAAGTCAGTCTTACGGGAATACCTTTACCGTTTCTTATGGCACTTACATAATCATGAACAGATTCAAGTTTCTCATCGAAAAGCATTCCGCCCATATCACCGTCGTAAAAATAATGAATATCTGAACCTGCAGTTACCGGAAGCCCGAGATCTTTAGCATATTCGTATCCCAAAGCATTCATGTTCGGAGTATTGGCTGCATTGTAGATCTCAACTCCGTCAACCGCGGTCGGTGCCAGTTTGATATCAGACAGATAATCCCTCTCCCTGTAAGGATGAGCCTGGATCATGATCCCGCCGGCTTTGTTTATTGCTTCATGCAGTTCGTGTCTGGTCATTTCCATCATGCACTCATGTTCGATGACCCATTTCTTATCGATACCGTAAAGAAGATACTCGTCTTTCCAGAAATTGAATTCAATACCGAACATTACGCTGAAGTCCTTTCCTTCAGCGGCCTTTTTTGCTCTCTCATAACCGGAACAATAGATCTCAACTCTTTTCTTCCACGTAAGATCTTCAGGAACGCATGTATTACCGTTAAAGAAATGATCGGTAACGATCATTCCGCTGTAACCTTTTTTCATCATGAAATCTATATAGTCTTCACCATGCACCCGGCCGCACTTGCTGGCCTCACAGGTGTGAAGATGTGTCTCGTATAAATACCCCATAAAACTTTTCCTTAGATTTTTTTCCGCGACAATGCTATCACTCACAATTGTTCAAATCAAGGCAGACAGGAGGTCATATATAAAAAATCCGGCGTGACCATACAAAGGGCACACCGGATAAAAACGCATCAGTAAATGATCTTACGCCTTTTCTTTCTTCCCAGCTCTTACCATCGTAAAGTAGATAATGCCTGCCACCAGATAAAGTACCATTGCGGTTACGATAATGACTGTATAATTGTTGCCGGTTTTGCTGAGTATTATCTCTGACAGATTATTGCCGGTGATGCCTGCTACGGCCCAGGCGGATAATGACAGACCGTGGATCTTGGAGATATTCTTCATTCCGAACCGTGACTCGAGCAATGCAGGCAAAGTCGAAAAGCCGCCGCCGTATCCTAAGTTGATCACCATAAGGAGCACGATGATAAAATAGCCGTTGCCCGCAAGCGCAGATAATCCGCAGAGCAACACGCACGACAGGAATATGATCCCGTAAACCGTAGCTCTGTCCTTCATCTTGTCGGATACCGTCGAATAACCTATACGTCCCAGCGCGTTGCATACAGCCGTAACTGAAGGAACGATACTTACTATGGTTGCAAGGACAGCCAGTCCTGCAAACTTCTCATTGAGAAGCTGTTTCTCATATGTGATGAGCATAAGACCGCAGTGTATATTGATATAGAAGATCAGCCAGATACCGACGAAAGTCTTGTCCTTTAACATAGAAACGGCTTTGAAGCTGTTATTGACTGCCTTGTCCTCAACCCAGCCTTCAGGCTTTTTGAGCAGGAGATGACCGGCAAACATCATTACGAAGTATATGCATCCGAGTATGAGGAACATAGCCATGATACCGAGCTTATTCTGGATCAGTTCCATAACAGGTGTTGCAATAGCCTTTGCCAGACCGAATCCCATTATCGAGATGCCGGTCGCAAGACCTTTATTATCCTTAAACCACAGCATCAGTGTTTTTACGGGTGTCAGATATCCGATACCGAGGCCGATGCCCATGATGCATCCATAGAACAGATATATCAGGATAAGTGCCAAAGGACCCTGGAAAAATCTGATGGTCAATCCTGTACCAAGCATTCCCGTTGTAAAACAGACTGCAGATATCAGCGATGACCTGTGAATATTCTGCTCAACGATCTTGCCTGCAAAAGCAGCGGACATTCCAAGAAAAAAGATTGCAAAACTGAAAGCCCAGCCGACGGAGAATGTGCTCATTCCGATGGCATTTGCGATGGATTCCTTGAACGTGCTCCAGCAATAAACCGTACCGATCGAACAGTGAATCAACAATGCAGGAATAGCCGCTCTGGTCCATTTATTCATAGCAATCACCTCTCCATGGGAATCATATGAATAAAGTTTACCATTTATCAGGCTAAAGCAATTTGGACAAATTACTGATTATTTCTTAACTCTCTTATAAAAACTAACATGGCGGTCAAGTTCATTAAATCCGTTCTTCTGATAGAACCTGAAGGAAGGCTTGTCGCTGTCAGTCTGAAGAAAGATACCGCAAAGACCCATATCACGGATATCATTTTCGATCATCCGCATAAATCTCGAACCGATACCCTGTCCCTGAAGTTCGGGAGACACGCAGAACTCTTCAATGTTATAGTTTGTACCTTCCCACCAGTGTCTTATCATGCCGACGGACATCGCTGCGAGCTTTCCGTCGATCAGAAGGCCGTAATTTAAAGCGTTATAGCATCCTGATATCTCTTTTACGTATTCGTTTAACTGAACCGGATCGCTCCAGTCGTCATTCCAGGGCTCACCGCGAAATGCAGTCTTATAAAGCTCAGCCATCTCAGGAAGACGGCCAGCATCAAGTTTTATGAATTTTTCCAATGATCATTCCTCTTTATTTGTAATCGTCGACGTCAAATTTCCTGTCACGGAAATAAAAGTCCCTGTCTTCTTCAGTTATCTCTCTTACCGGACGGCACGGATTGCCGTATGCGAGCATGTTGTCGGGAATGTCCTTGGTAACTACGCTTCCGCCGCCTATTACGACATTATTTCCGATCGTCACACCGGGACATATCAGAACGTTGCCGCCAATCCATACATTATCACCGATCGTGATATCGATACCGTACTCGTAACCGGAATTACGTGTTTCCGGATGCAGCGGATGCCCTGCGGTGCAGATCTGCACGTTAGGACCGCACATAAAACTGTCGCCTATCTTTACCTTGCCGACATCCAGTACTATAAAATTATAGTTGGCAAAGAAATCTGTTCCGACTTCGATGTTGTAGCCGTAGTCGCAGTGGAAAGGAGATTCGATATTAAGATATCCTTCTTTGGTCTTGCCTAAGATCTCACGAAGAAGAGCTGTTCTCTTCTCCTGTTCATCCGGCGGAAGATTATTGTATTCATAGAGTTTCTTCTTGCATGCCATACGCTCCTCGCTTAATCCGTCAAGCCATGATCTGTATGGAAGATTAGCAAGCATTCTCTCTTTCTGGTTCATAGATACCACCTCACATAAAGATGATCAGGTCTCTTCAATGAATCCCTGTTTCGGTACAAGCCTGAGCTCGAATGTCTCTCTGTACTTAACGTCCTTCTTTACCGGCTGTGAAGTGATATTATCCTTTGTTCTCTCGATCTCTTTTGAAGCAAAATCACAGAAGAATTCACAGAAATCATTATTCATGAGCTGCTCTTCATGCAGGAATTCATTCATCTGCTCAGGTGTATAAGGAAGGACCGTGAAATCAAACTTCGGATTATTGCCGACTCTCCTGATCTCCACGGAATCTCCGTCACCGTTGGTGATCCTGACGATCTGCGTATCGGTATGCGAGGAATTCTCCGCAGGCCTTGCATAAGGATGATATATCTTTCCCGCCCCGGCAGAATAGACACCTAACCTTGCAGCATTCTTACGGTCAACATATGATTCGCCCGGACCTCTGCCGTACCATGAGCATACGCAGTCATTTTTAACGATAGGGAATCTGATACCGTATCTGACCATGTCATACTTCGGTTTGAATTCAAGTGTTACTCTAAGGATATCAGCCTGAGGGACCTCATAGAACAATATGACTTCACCGCTCATGGCAAATGACTTATATCTTGAGATCATTGTGAATTCTCCGTCTCTTGTGCTGTATTCGGATCCTATGAATCTGATCGAATTCTGGATCTGCTCATAGTCACTTTCCTTGGAGAAGACAGTCCTTGCAAGAAGGAAGCTTCTGTCGGTTCTGTCGATATTTGAAGGGCAACGGTAAAAGCTCGGGGCAAGAGGTCCCTTAAGGAAGTTGTAGCCTGCTATCTCAAGGCTTTCAAGGCTTCCGGGTTCTCTCGAAAAACCGATCCTGAGATTTCCCTTTCCGACATATAATCCGTGAGGAACAGTGCTCACGGTGTTATGCGTGATGACATCAACGATCTTCTCTTCAACAGGAGCATTTCCGTCGATGAGCACTTCTTCAGGATTTGCTATTACCGAGTCTTCGCTCATACGCTCAACTCTTCCCGAATCTTCCTCCGTAAGAAGAGACTGGTCTTCGATCGGCAGTCCCAGATCACTGTCTATACCTGTATCAAGACCTGTGTTATCAGATACGTGTGCTTTGCCGGAGCCGAGCTGCGCAACAGGAGTCTCATTTTTCGAGCCTGATCCAAGACCGGCAACAGGCTCAGTTACTTCACCTACAGGACTTGCGATCTTATCCGTGAGGACATCCTGATAGAACGCAACCTCATATCCTGCCTGGGCATAATAAGTATCCTTGTGGAGCTTTAATGTGATATCGAAAACAAGTTCTTTGGAAAGAGCATTCATGTACATCTCGATGAATTCGGCTTTTCCCTGAGCCCAGCCCGGTGTTGTAAATACTTCCGTGGCAAACGGGAACTTCAGAGTCCTTGAGCCGAAGGGTTCGATCTCAGGAATGATGCCTCTTCCCGACATTATTGCTCTGCCGCCCAAAAGTATCTTCCACTCAAGATCAAGCTCTTCGGTATAACCGAACTGATTGGAGTTGCGCATCGTAAGATTTGCCGGATCTCCTGCATTTGAAAAGATCGCTATCGACTGGCACTGCTTCTTGATATCAAGATAGATTGGATGAGGATTACGCTCTGAATCGACAATACCCTGGCCTATACATGAGTTCTCCTTCTGCTTTCCTCCGACAAGGTCAGCGTGATGGATCCACTTGTAAAGTGTCTCATCATCTGTAAATCTTGTTCTTCCGGGAATCGTCTCGAAAAGATTCCTTCCCGTCTTGTTAAGTCCGAATATCTTCTTTCTGTCAAGGCAAAGATCTTCCCAAGGTCCGAATACCGCACCCGCATCACTGGGCATGGGCTTCATATCGGATATCTTGCCCTGGACTCTTGCCTTCTTGCCTTTACCGTCAGTTACTCTCGTAACTTCGCAGTACCACGGCCTGGTATCGTCAATAAGAGTACACTCATGCTTGACTCTTTGTGCAACCTCGGGATTGAAGTTATACTTCTGGATTCCCCACATAACAACAGAGGGATGGTTCATGCAGGCTTCAACGTAATCTCTCATGTAGAAGTCTGCAGCAGTTGCGATAACATACATACCATACTGGTCGCAGAGATTCAGGAACTCATCAGATAAAGGCATTCCGTCAGCTATAACACCGTTTATGCCGGCACGTTTCATAAGGATGATGTCCTGGCGCATACGGTCCTGCGGAACTGCAATACCGCCCTGGGGATCGAACTCATAGTATTTAACGAGCATAAGATTTACCCGGCGGTCATTAACATTGAGCTTGTCCTGAACGATCTCGGTAGTCCTGAATCCGAATCTCTTCTTCTTCGCGCAGATGACTTTTCCTTCCGAATCCATCACCTCGAAAACGATGTCGTACTGAACAGGCGTGCAGTCAGACCATTGAGCAACATCCAAAGCTACAAAGTCCGTGCTTGCTCTTGTCTCCTTCAACGCATCGACAACGCCCACTACAGGCTCACTCTGCCCCTTGATGTTGACAAACGGGAGTTTATAAGGATCGTATTCAGCCCTGGCCTCAAGAAGCGATATGCGGACAGAATAAGGGATCATGTAATTTGTATGATTACGCATTGCGAAATCGACTTTGATCATAAAGTCGCCGTGAGGGACGCGGGATACATTCTCACGCACTGCAAGAGCATCCATTTTCGCGACTTCCGAAATATAAGCCGAAGGCACATATTCAAGCTTGATATGAAGATTGGAAAGTTCGAGCAAAGAATCTTCCACGATCATGACAGGTCTGAAGATACCTGAAAAACCGTAGTTCATCATGTCGAGAATGATATGACCGTTGTCATCTCTGTCATATCTGTTGACGATGATCGTTATCTGGTTAACTCCGGCTTTAACAAGACCTGAGATAAGAAGACGCTTTCTGGTAAACAGTGCATGTGAATTGCATAAGAGCTTGTCATTTATGAAGACCTTGAAACTTCCGCAGATACCTGAGGCCTCAAGATAAAGCGCTCTCTCGATCTCTTCGGGCTTAAAAACAACGGTCGTCCTGTAAATGCCTACTTCGTCATCGTCAGAACCGGCAGACTTGAGCACATACTTGTCACTTATCGTTTCCTCTTTGCGTGCTGCGTTCTCAAGAAGTCTTATAGGGTAATCGTAGATAAGGTTCTGCGGAAGACCGAAGCCTTCTGTCTGCCATGTTGAAGGGCAGTTAATGAGCGGCCATTCGGAATCATCGAAGGATGTGTTCATAACACCGAACGGAACTTCAGACTGTCCATTGGCAAGATAGAACTTCCAGGTGTTAAGAGCCTTCACATAAGGAGATGCGACTTTGCCGAACTCCGGCATCTCGCGCTCGCTGAAAATATAGTCAAAAGAATCATAAGGCAAAAAGCCGTCATTCGAATATGTAAATTCCAAGACATGTACCCCCTTTAGAGTTTGTCCGATAATACTCTAGTTTGATTTTATCATTTTAAAATAAAGACAAAGTTTCAGGAGCGTTACAAAAAAGAAGTAATTCTGTGGTAAAACTACGGTTTTTCAGGTCAGGGATCAGTACTTTATCCCGCCGACATACCATTTGCCGTCAATCTTAACAAAATAGACGTGTGCATCAGTGGGAAGCACCTCAGGCTCGTCAGAACCCCAGTACATCTCCATCCACTGCTCTACAAAGACTTCCATGTACACGACATCTTCGGAATAAACGATACAGTCACGAATCTCCTCATTATGGATCGAAACGTTTCCGTGCTTGGTATAAACAGACCTTGAATTCTTAATGTAACTCAGGGTTTTGCTCTTGCTCGGAAAATATTTGTCGAGCGCATTTTCCTTCGTGTCGCACGATACAAAATTGGCAAAAGTCGAAGCAAAAGAGATCGCGAATTCCGACAACTCATCGTATTCATCAAAATCTTTAACAAAACCGACAGAATACGAACCGGTATTCTCATCATAAACACAATCGCATGAATTGCCCCTGAAATCTTTTGCAGTTACTTCAGGCTCTTTATATAAGCCTTTGACCAGATAACTTGCAGTTCCCGGAACAGTTGCATACGGTTCCACGTATTGATTTAATTCAGATTCAATCACCGGTTCCGAATACTCTTTTTTCGTAAGCTCGATCCCGTTGACATAGATTCGGAAAGTCTCAGGCGCGGTTATTTTCGCTTCATAGACAGGATCGGTATAAAACTCCAGTGAGCCCTCTTTCCACGACTTGAATCCGTATGGAAGATTAGATATTTTTTCTTCCGCAAGACCAACCCTGGCAACGATCAGGCCGTCATCTGTTTTTATATAATATTCGGGCGCGCTTTCAGTCGAATTCTCGGTCTCGGAATAGATGAAGCTTTTTTCAACGATAAGCGATCTCACATAATCCTCTATGACCGATTCATCCTCAAAAGCGCTTATCTGCGGCTTTTGCGTCATGTTTTCCAGAATATAGCCGACATCATGTTCATTGAACCGCTGTGTGATCAGTTCAGCCGTATGATAAGGAAGCGAGTCCTGATACTGTGATTCGTATTTTCCTGCAAAATCATTGAACCTTAAAAGGAACCATGCAATGATTCCTGTGATAACAACAAGCCAGCAAACTAAAAAGACGAGGAAGAAATTAAGCTTTCCCTTCCCGCCTTTTTTCTCAGTGTTTTTATCTATATCCGGTTTGTTTCCTGAAGATCTCATTTATGTCACCGGTGACTGTTCATCAGCAGAAGAATCGCTGTTCTGCGGCAATATAATGAACGCTGAAGGCATCTGGCGTGATACTCTTACAGATGAGCTTGATACGAGTTCATCATCGTAAAGCCACATTGCAGATGACATTCCGCCGTCAAGATTAGCAGCGTTGACTGCTCCGAAGTCCTGCATAACCTTGATCAGGTCAGCCATCGTGGCTCCCATCGAGGATGTCTTTCTTCCTTCAATAACAAGGAACAGCATTGCTCCGTCTTCTCTCTGCCCTATTGCCGTTCTCGGATTAAGACCGCTTCCGGACCCGCTGTAATCAGCCGCAACGCCGTTTACTATGAGCGCGGGGCCAAAGGATACTGCGTCTCTGACTCCGATATCCAGCGCATGCTGAGCAGTCATTGTACCAACTACGAGCACGTTATCTTCAGTCATTCCGTAAACTTCATAAGTTCCGCCGGGGCTGCCCATCCGCAGCTTTCCTTCGGAGATAACGATTCCTTCAGGCCATCCGCCTATACCCATGCCGTTAGCATCTTCATACTTTCCGCCGTTGATACCGCCGACACCGTCATACTTATCGATCAGCTCCTTAAGGGTAAGACCTGCTCCGTTATGGTTGTAGTTATCAATAGTCGCAACCATGACCCTTGAAGGATCATAGATAACGAGCATCTTTCCGTGATACATCGGACCTGATACATCATGCACTTCGATTCCGTCGCCGTCCGGATCGAGCTCGTTTACTGCAGAGGTTCCGGCATTCGCTTTTTTATTTTGTTCAGCTGCCATAGCATTAACGAGAGTAATATCCGTGATCTCATCAAACGCTTTGGTCTGATTGCTGTTCATTATCTCTTCTATCTCTTCATCGGTAAGGATCCACTTGGCAAGGATACCGCCGGCAGAAGACTCCATGACCGAAGGAACGAACTGGTCTCTTAAATGCGGAGAAGGCCCCTTCATAATTATCCCGAGGAAAGTGTAAAAACCTGCAAGAACGATCACAAGAGTGCATACAACTGTTGTAAGGATCCTTCCAAGACAGACAAGAGTAAACCTTACAGCCTTTTTGGCAAATACCCTGTTCTGCTCTCTTTTAAGCTCTGCTTCAGCTCTTTGACGCTCTCTTTGCTCGATCTGTTCGGATACAATATCCCTTCCTGCTTTTGCAGCAGCAGGCTCGGCCTTCTTGATCGGCCTTTGCGCAGGTCTTGATGCCTGAGGTCTTGTGCTTCTGGGAGAAGGGTTTTTAACTATCTCGATCTTATGATCATCGGATTCTGTCCATGCATCAGGTCTTGTTATTTCATATCCCGTAGTGCGGTCGTCAGCAACACGTCCGCTCCCTGCAAGAACCTTGGGTCTTGCGGTTATCTCGATCCTGCGCTGATCCGATATCTCGACCATACGGTCTATCACAGCCATGCATTCTTCTTTGGACATGCCCTTCATGCGGACCATCAGTTCTTTCCGCTTTTCGGGGGCAAGACCTTTTACGATCTCCTGGAATCTGGCAATTCTGTCGGGCTCCATAAACACCTCAAACTATGGCAAAATCGTATTTTTCCATGACTGGACATTTTGGAGTATAGCATAAGGATCCCTTGGTAAATCCGCACGCGCGCGCAATGTCAACAAACTGTAATATGCCTGATATTACAGCTTTTGTAACAGTGTTATCCCTGTTCGGATATCAGCGGGTAACTCCGATTATCTTCGGAACAAAACCTATAACAAAATGGATAATGATGCTTCCGTAAACCGACTTGGTCTTCTCATAAAGATATCCGGTCACAACACACAATACTGCTGCTCCGAACATCATCGGGAGATCGTATCCCATATGGAGCACGAAGAAGAACAGCGCAGTCATCCAGACTGAGAAGTGTCTGTTGTACTTCTTGCATGAAGCGGTGATATTATCCTCAACGATCCCCTTTACGAAAAGTTCCTGCAAAACGGCACTTATAGGATAGAACCAGCGCATATAAGTTCCGAGATAAAGACCAAACCACGGTCTTGCGGCGATCTCGGGGAAAAGCTGATTCTGAACGAGACGAATGATAAAAAGAGCAGCCACCATTATCACACTCATGATACCGGCAACGATAAGATCTTTTTTAAGTCTCTCTTTACCGGGTTTAAAGCACTCAAAATGTATCTTGAATTTTGTGAATACCGCGAAAATGATCGAAAGGACCAGCAGATAGCATTCCATGACACGAGTAAGGATATACGCATTATCTTCGACAAGCGGTGCTCCCACTGCATGAGGAAATATCTTTATAACTACGACCTGACATGCAACGGCTGTCAAAAGAAACAGCGTTGTCGCAAGAGCCGGTGTAAGTCTTTTCCTAATCGTCATATCATTTATCCTTTATGTAAAAAACTCTCTCTTTTGCATTTATCTTAAGCAAAAGAAAGAGTTTCTAACGCTTTTGGTGCTCAGAGACAGAATCGAACTGCCGACACGGGGATTTTCAGTCCCCTGCTCTACCGACTGAGCTATCTGAGCAAGAATTAAGCCGAACACCTGTTATAGTATCCGGCTTAATGTAATGGCGACGCAGAAGGGGCTCGAACCCTCGACCTCCAGCGTGACAGGCTGGCATTCTAACCAGGCTGAACTACTGCGCCGTACCATTGGTGGAAACTACAGGGCTCGAACCTGTGACCCTCTGCTTGTAAGGCA
>JAIKWL010000057.1 GCA_024684815.1 Saccharofermentans sp.
TTACCGCTTAAACAAACAGCTGTGGTTATTGCCTCCTTAAAAACGTCAAGCGTTAGGTGATTAGGACTAATCCACAGCGTCTGTGAGCATTATAAGACCTTGATGAGGGTCTATAAAAACTACAAATCTAATAATACGAGGCCATTATGAAGAGAACCAAGATCATCAGTGCGGTCCTTACTGTCTCAATGCTTCTCCCGCTAGCATCCTGTGCCGGCAAGAAGACGGAGACACCGCAGCTTGAGGGCTACAAGCTTCTCTGGAGCGATGAGTTCGACGGCAAGAAGATGGACGAGAAAAAGTGGAATTACGAACCTCATGAGCCCGGCTGGACAAACGAAGAACTTCAGGAATACACGACATCCACGGATAATGTTTTCGTGAGCGACGGAAAACTCGTAATAAAGGCGATCAAGACCGAGAAGGACGGCAAGGATTACTATACATCCGGCAAGGTCACAGGTCAGAACAAGACAGACTTCCAATACGGCAAAGTCGTTGTATCCGCCAAAGTCCCTGAAGGACAGGGCTTGTGGCCGGCGATCTGGATGATGCCCAAGGATGAATCATACTACGGTCAGTGGCCCAAGTGCGGCGAGATCGACATCATGGAATCACTGGGCAACGACACCACAGTATCCTACTCGACGATCCACTATGGTGCTCCCCATATGGAACAGCAGGGCACTATCAAAAAGGATGGCGACGAAAGTTTCTCAGCTAAGTTCCATGAATACTCAGTTGAGTGGGAACCCGGTGAGATACGCTTCTATACTGACGGAGAACTTGTCCTCACATGCAATGACTGGTTCTCGGCAGTTGAAGGCGAAGACGATAAGCCTTATCCCGCTCCTTTCAATCAGCCTTTCTTCGTTCAGATGAACCTTGCAGTCGGCGGCGTATGGCCGGGAAATCCCGACGCTACCACCGACTTCTCCAATGCGGAATTCGAGATCGATTATGTGCGCGTATATCAGAAAGCTGAATACGATACCAATGTAACCAAGCCTACAAAGGCATTCATGGAAGCAGGTGCCGACGGCAACTTCATCCGCAACGGCGACTTCTCCGTGGCAGAAGACCTTACTGACGATGTTGACTGGAAGTTCCTCCTGTTCAACGGCGGCGAAGGCGCAGCCGAGATCAAGGACGGCGAGATGATCATCACATCCACAAACTGCGGTACTGAAGAGTACTCCGTCCAGCTCGTACAGCCCGATCTTCCCATGATCAAAGGCCATTCGTACAGAGTAACCTTTGATATCCGTGCGGATGAACCACGTAAATGCATCGTCTGCGTATCCGCGCCGAACGCCGGCTGGATCCGCTATCTGGAGGACACATCGATCGATCTGACGACCGAATGGCAGACCTTCACTTTTGATTTCGAAATGACCGCAAAGGACGATAACAACGGACGTCTCGAATTCAATATGGGTAAGCATGGCGACACCGCCACGATACACATAACCAACGTGCGTGTTGAAGAGACCTGATCCCGGTCTCTTGAACATATAATCCCGGGCATAAATACTCCCCACTTTTTATTTATCTCCCGGGTCTTTTAGCAAAATACCGGCCGGAAAGCATTATCATCCGGCCGGCATTTGTTTTTGTGCTGTTTTATCTTCGAAAACAATTCAGTTTGAGATTGTTCAAGGCGAAAGCCGGTCCTCATAGCCACATAATCGGCATAGGGGATCTCGAACTTGAACTCATGCCTGTAATTTCTGTTCTGATCCATGGTTATACTCTGGCCTTCCCTTGTTTGATGTCACAATTCTATTTAGGCTGCCTGAAATATACTTGAAGAAAAAATAAATTATGAAATATAAAGGTTTCAGATATCGATCGTGATCGTCATCGTCTTGCCGTCAGGACAGGAGGCGGAGATCTTGCCGCCGTGGGCTTCCGCTACGGCTTTTGCGATCGCAAGGCCTATGCCGTTGCCGCCTGTTCCGGTGTTGCGGGATTCATCAGGTCTGTAGAAGCGGTCGAAAAGGCGGTTGACGTCAGGAGCTTTCTCATAATTGCAGGTGTTGAACACTTCTATATGAGCCTTGCCGTGCTGCTTTGTGATCGAAAAACGTATCTCGCCGTTCTCCGTCGAATACTTGATCGCATTATCGATAAGGACAGATAACATCTGCTGAATGGAAGCTTTCTCACCGACCATAGTAACGTTGTCATGGATATCCGTCTTGATCTCCATGCCGCGGGCTTTTGCCTGGGGAAGATGGACTTCCAGTGTTTCCCAGGCGGCACTGCTAAGATCAAACGGTTCTTTCTCGTGAACAGGCTTTACTTCATCGAGTTTGGAAAGAGCGACCAGTTCGCTGACAAGACCTGTCATGCGGCTGACCTGCTGCCTGATGTTTCCGGTCCATTCATCCTCGCCTTTGTCCATTTCAATAACGTCAACGCTTGTGGAAATAGATGTGAGCGGGGTTTTGAGTTCATGGCTCGCATCGGTGATGAAACGTTTCTGGATCTCGATGTTCCGGGCTATCGGCTGGATCGCTTTTCCGGACAATAAGAGAACGAGGATAAAAACAAGAACAAGTGCCAGAGCGGAGATCGCTATGGTCATGCGGAGGATTGAATATACAGACTGGAGTTCTTTTTCGCAGTTGAGGAAGATCACTATCGTGGCATCGTCAGACTCGATCTTGTTATAACGGTATCCTTTTATGTAACCTTTTTCCTTGCTTGAATTCAGGGCATCGTTCGTATAATTGACCGCTTCTTTCTCGTTGATGGATGCGATGAAATCCATCGATGAATATAAGACGGCATTCTCATCGTCAACGGCGACAATGAAGAATCTCGTCATGTAATTGGCTTCCTCATTCGGAAGACCTTTGAAAGGCTCCATGGGAGGCATATTTCCTCCGCGCCCGGCCGGACCTGGACCTTCGAACTGCGTTCTGTATGCTTCGTATGTGATGATATATTCGATGGTCTCGTCGTTTTTCCTTGTCGTGTCAACATAATTAACAATATTTACCAGACTTGCGATCAGCGCGATCACGAGGAAGAATGCGAGCATTGCCGTACCGATAAAACGCCAGCGGAGCTTTTTGATCATTTGATGACCTCCAGCGCATACCCTGCGCCCCTTATGGTCTTGATCTCGACATCAGCATCAAGTGACTTGAGCTTCTTTCTGACAAAACCTATATGTGTCCATACGACATCGATATAAGATTCAGAGTCAAGGCCCCATATCTTTTCCATCAGGTGCTCGGTCGAGAACACAAATCCCGGATGAAGTATAAAGAGCTCCATCAACTGATACTCCTTATTGGTAAGGGAGACGGATCTGCTTCCGACGCGCATCTCATATTTGTTGGAATCCAAGACAAGATTGCCTGCAGATTTAACCGAATCGGAATATACTTCGCTTCTTCTTCCGAGAGCCTTAACCCTTGCGATCAGTTCGCTCGAAGCAAAGGGCTTTGCAAGATAATCGTCTGCACCTGCATCAAGACCTGCCACACGGTCTTCGAGCTCGGCCTTGGCCGTAAGCATCAGCACTGGTGTCTTTATATTGTTTTCGCGCATTTTGGAAAGGACTTCAAGACCGCTCATTCCGGGCATCATGATATCGAGCACGACGACCTCATAAGGTCCTGCCTGAATATAACTCCAGGCATCAGTTCCCGTGTGGACGATGTCAACGGAGAACTTTGATTTCTCCAATATGAGCTTGAGAGCTTTTGCTGTTGAGATCTCGTCTTCTGCAATTAATATCTTCATAGGTTTTTCTCCTTTTGGAGACAGATTACAGGTCTTTCCTGAAATCGAGTTGAAACAGTTGAAATGAAATTACGTAATTAATTATATAGCAATTCCATTGATCCTCGAGTTCTGCACTTTTTTATCCCGAAAATCTGCCGCAATTTTTTTCAGGTTCTTTTCAAGTTGAGGGCAAATAATCAGGTCAAATCCGATGGGAGAAAGGAAGGATTCAAGATGGAAAACAATACATTAACCAATATCAATATGGAGAACAGTACCCCAACACAAAACAGCTCAATTAATTACCCCTCCCCCAAAAAGACAAGAGGTTCGGCAGCAAAGGTCATAGCACTGGCGCTTTGCTGCTCCCTTGTCGGAGGAGCCTGCGGCGCAGGCGGCATGGCAGTATTGGGTGCATTCAAGAATAATGCGGATATAACTGCCGGTCAGACTGAGGACGGATCAACATTGCTCGTCGGAAAGCGTGACGGCAAGGCGATCAACCTGTCTTATGTGGACACCGAAAAAGAACTTACAGCTGCAGAGATCTATGCCGCCAACGTAAATTCGACCGTAGGAATCACGACACAGATCACGACCAATTTTTTCGGCTACAAGACCCAGGCAGCCGCATCTGGATCAGGATTCATCCTCACTGCTGACGGTTATATCGTAACTAATTATCATGTTGTCGAAAGTGCAGATGAGATCAAGGTAACGACATACGACAACAAGACTTACAAAGCCGAGCTTATCGGTTACGATGAGAGCAATGACATCGCAGTACTCAAGGTGGATGCGGATGACCTTACACCGGTCGTATTGGGTGACTCCGAACAGATGAATGTCGGTGACAGCGTTGTTGCAATCGGAAACCCTTTGGGTGAATTAACATTCTCTCTGACATCAGGCTCGGTCAGCGCGCTCAACCGCAAGATCACCATCAATAACACGGCTATGAATCTCATTCAGACGGATTGCGCAATCAATTCGGGCAATTCAGGCGGCGCGCTCTTTAATTCACACGGCGAAGTTATCGGGATCACAAATGCCAAATATTCCGGTTCGGGAGATTCCTCCTCCGCTTCGATAGATAACATCGGCTTTGCTATCCCGATCAACTCCGTCCGTGACATAATCACATCCATCATCGAGAAGGGCTATATAGAAAAACCTTACATCGGCATAACCGTCTATGACGCGGTCAGCGATTATAAGGGCAAAGAGCTTCAGGGCGCAGTGGTTCACAGCGTCGAGAAAGACAGCCCGGCCGATAAGGCAGGCCTTCAGGAAGATGACATCATCACGGCAGTAAACGGTGAGAAGATCTCCGGTACCACTGATCTCGTCACTATCCTTGCGCAGGGAGAAGAAGGCGATAAGTATACCCTTACGGTCTACCGCGACGGAGAGACTATTGAGGTTAAGGTAAAGCTTGCCGTCCGTCAGCAGTCAGCACTTCCCGATGACAACACCGTTGAAGGATCAAAACGCGAAGGCGGCAGTCAGAACTATCCCTATCAGGACGTTCCCGGTAATGACGGCCAGGGTTCAAACGGGTTCGATCCTTTTGACGGAAACAATCCGTTCGGTGACGGCAATAATTTCCCTTACGGAGACGGTCAGGATCCGTTCGGAAATGGTGACGGCAACGGGTTCCCTTATGGAAATAACGGAGGGGACTATACAGAAGGTTGATAACAAAGAAAGCACATCTGAAAAGAGGAGTTGTCTCAAAGAGGCAGCTCCTCTGCTTTTGTTTTCGAATTGTTTACACCGAAAAACAATACTTCATATATAGATGTGACTATAATCAGAGTTATAAAACACAAAAACATTTGATACGGATAAGGCTCTTATGGATACTGCCATCAATATGCAATCTGTATATGTCACCGACTTTGTCGGCGTTGCGATCCTCCTGATCATACTGGTCACGAGGGGCTGGAACCTGCCTACCCGTAAAGAAGAGAGCCGCATTTTGCTGATACTGCTCATCCTGTCAACGTTTAACTGCTTTGCGGATGTTTTCGTTTTCGCCAGCGACGGAAAAGCAGGAT
This sequence comes from Saccharofermentans sp., assembly GCA_024684815.1. Taxonomy (GTDB): domain Bacteria; phylum Bacillota; class Clostridia; order Saccharofermentanales; family Saccharofermentanaceae; genus Saccharofermentans. The sequence continues at coordinate 5,802 of JAIKWL010000057.1, forward strand.
CGATGTATTACTCCATTAACCTGATCGGAAATACCTACCTCTATCTGTATAACATGATCGTAGGTATCGGCATCATATATCTGATCGTAAAGCACATCGACCGCAAGGCAACGGGGCTTCACATGATCTTTTTCTGGCTGCTCTGCATCATTGAGGCGGCACTTCTCATCATCAATGTATTCAAGCCTGTCGTGTTTGAGATCGACCAGACCAACACATACCACAGAGGCACATATTATCTGCTCTTCGTCGTGATCGGATTCGTGCTGATCCTTTACGGCTACGCTTACTACATTATCAGCAAGTTCCGTAATCCCTCCCTGCGCTACTTCCCTGTTATCGAGTTCCTCGCGCCGATCCTTCTGGGAAACATCATCCAGATGAAGATCTACGGAATATCGCTTCTGCCGGTAAGCTTTACGATCGCTTTCGCGGCGATAGTTATTTCTTTACAGAACGAATGCATCTACGTCGATAAGCTCACCGGTGTATATAACCGTTATGAATTAGACAAATTCGTAAAAAAGCGCCACTTCAGGCGCAATGTAAAGATCGTTGCACTGATGCTCGATCTCAACGGCTTCAAATCCATAAATGACGACTACTCGCACGAAGAGGGCGACAAGGCCCTTATCGCTTTTGCCAATATCCTTGTCGACACCATCGGCTCCGAAGGCATCGTGGTCAGATTCGCAGGAGATGAGTTCATCATCATAATGCCCAAGTTCAAGGATATCGTTCTGGCTGATTACAAGCGCCGAATCCTCGAAAAGGTTGATGAATATAACAAAACTTCCGGAAAACCTTATAAACTCTCAACTGCCGTCGGAGGCAGGATCTTCGATCCTCATAAAGATGACATGAACGATCTGGTCAACCGCATCGATTCGCTGATGTATGAGGATAAGGATAAATACTACGAGCAGAATGAACGCAAACGCTGATTACGGTATAATCGATTTGTTTTTTACAGGGTGCAACATTTTCGCCTGCTCAGCTGTATATAGGACAAAGACAACAACAGGAGGATCCGGAAAATGAAGATCACACCCGCTAATAATTATAGAAAACCCCTTTATGCCGTCGGCGTTCTGGCAGCTTTGGCAGCAGTATCGGTAACAGGCTGCACTGATCCGTTCAACGTAAAATATGCAGGAGATATTTCGATCCAGACCGAAGAGACCAGAGAGACCGTAAAGGGCAGAAAGACCGAACATACCGAACCTGTCGCATTGGCAGGAGACGTAGCCGTCTGCACGGATGAGACTTACGATCTCATATTGGAAGGCGAAGCAACTGTAGATCCTGACTGGACCGAACCTACTGAAGAAGATTTCGGCGGACCCGTATTAGATGGTGGCGTTTCGATCGACGAACCCGGTTAAACCGCATATAATTGCAGCAATTTACATAAACAGGAGGCATAATTTATATCAGGTTGTGCCTCTGTTTTTTATTGACTGCTGATTGTATAATTATCAAAATTATTTAAGCGCGGAGGTCAGAACATGGGTACCGACGGTCCTAAAAAGATAATGAAGGTCGAACCTGCCAGGGATTATAAGAAGCCTCTTTATGCCTGCGCTCTTGCAGCAGCCATAGCTGCTACCTCTGTGGCGGTAACAGGCTGCGGTGATCTTATGCCGCAAACAACTCAGTTTCAGGGATTCGTTAATGTTATAGGCGAACCCGATTAATTGAGGAGAAAAATCATGAAGATCGATCCTTCCAAAGATTACAAAAAACCTCTTTATGCCATAGGTCTTGCAGCAGCCATAGCAGCATCTTCGCTGGCATTGACCGGCTGTGAGAATCCGGTGGATACATTTGATAAAAATACGCGTACAGCAGGCTTAATAGCAATTGATCTTCCTGAAAGCCCGGACGATTTCAAGCGTTATACTGATGCCACTTCAGTTTTCGACATTCCTGCCGGTGATGCTGATGAGGCTGAAGAGACAACGTAAGATTTGAAGCAGAGTAATTAAACCGGAGGCACAGCTTATATCAGGTTGTGCCTCTGTTTTTTATATATTTCAAACTGTATAATTATCAAAAGTATTTAAGACCGGAGGTCAGGAAGATTATGGCTAATACACCTAAAAAGATAATGAAGGTCGAACCTGCTAAGGATTATAAGAAGCCTCTCTATGCCTGCGCACTTTCAGCGGCTATAGCAGCCTCTTCGCTTGCACTGACATCTTGTGAGAATCCGATGGATAAAATTAAGGACAAAATGTTTACACCCGGCATGATCTCATATGATCTTCCTGATTCAGACAGCACCGACGGTCACAAGAATGATGCTGATACCACTTTAGCCACTGACATTCCCACCGACGGACCTGATGAAACAGAAGAGATTGACGAGACTGACGAGACAACATAAATTCCTATAAATGCAACTTTTTCAGCCATTTACCTGTTTTTATAGCAAAGGCTCTCGAAAAGGAGAATGATGCGATGAAGATCAAACCGTCAAAGGATTATAAAAAACCTCTATATGCTATTGGTCTTTCAGCTGTTATAGCAACTTCTTCACTGGCATTGACCGGCTGCACCGATCCTGCCAAGGAGGAAACCACCGTCGCACCTGAAACCGTCGAACAGATCATCGAGACCATAACGGCCGGAATAGTTTACATACACACAGAGATTTGAATCTATGAACCTGACATTACACTTAACTGAAAATTGCAACATGGACTGCAGCTACTGCATCCGCGAGAAATACCCCAAAGACATGTCCGAAGAGGTCCTGTATAAAGCTTGTGATCTTGCCTTCGCAAGAGGTAAGCACGCGGGACTCTGTTTCTTCGGCGGCGAACCGTTGCTCAAGAAAGACCTTATCTATAAGGCTCTCGACTATTGCGAAGCCAAGTCGAAAGAGACCGGCATCCCGTTCGAATGCAAGATGACTACGAACGGCACTCTGCTGGATGAGAAATTCTTAGAGCGCGCCGTAAAGGCAAATCTCGGCATCGGCATCTCCTTTGACGGCAAAGCACAGGATGTCTGCAGATTCTTTGTCGGAGGAAAGCCTACGTCTTCGGCGGTTGAAGAAAAAACAAAGCTCCTGTTGAGTTACATGCCTGATTCTTCCGCTCTTGCAACCATCGCACCTTCCGCCGTTCCCTATTATGCGGAATCGGTCAGATACCTTCACGATTTGGGATTCAAGAAGCTGTCCTTCGTCATTGCATACGGCAACAGGGTCAACTGGACCGATTCAGATCTTGAACTTTTAAGGGAGCAGCTCGAACTGACGGCATCTTATCTGAAAGAATTATTCGAAAAAGGCGAGAAATTCTTCCTCTCTCCTATCAATACAAAGATCACTGACTGCATCAGGGGAAAGAATTCCGCCGAGCGCTGTCACCTGGGCGTAAGACAGATGCCGGTCACTCCGGACGGCGATCTTTATCCGTGCACGTCTTTTATAGGCGATGAGAAATATCTGATGGGTAATGTTTTCGACGGAATCGACGAATCGAAAGTGATCGAGATGGCAAAGAGATCCGCCACACCCGAGACATGTAAAGGCTGTGATCTCGTTAAGCGCTGCACCAACTCCTGCGGCTGCGCCAACAGGATGAACACAGGCGACGAGAACAAAGTCTCTCCTCTCCAGTGCACATACGAGCGCATGCTGATAGAGATCAGCGATGCTTTAGGAGAGGAGCTCTATCAGATCGATCCTGAAAGATTTGCAAAATTCTTTATGTAAATAACAGACTGACGGACTGTCAGATGCTTAATGTGTGTTTTCATCTGACAGTCCGGATGAGCCAATAGATGCTTAATCAGTTAACTACCAGCTTGTCGAAATTGCAGGTAACTTTCTCCCCGTTAATCTCAGCCGGGAAATAGAGAATTACGTTGCCTTCGTTATCGTCATCACAAAGAACGACAATATAATCACCGTCATCAAGACCATTGATCTGATCATTATCAAACTGGAAGATGTAGTCTTCTGAAGCTTTCTTCTCGGCGTTTTCGATATATGCATAAAGAACATCGTATTCGTCTGCATCAGCTTCCTTTTTATATCCCTTGTTTCCGGGAATAAATCCCATCCAGGCATTTTCAGTGAGCTCTACATCCGCATCGACTGTAAATACGACTTTTCCGCCCTTCTGGGAAAAACCGACGTCTTCATCTTCCCCGCCTTCGTCAACAACTTCTGCTGTTGTTGCCTTAGGCTTGTCATTATCACCGCCACGGTCGTTGCCGCTTCCGGAATCCTTCTTACCGCATCCGAACAATGCCAGAGACATTGCGCCTACAAGAACCAGAGCTAATAATCTTTTCATAAGGATCCTCCTTTAGTGTTTATAACAAAATAATATCAGTCATTGCTCAAGCGGTCACTGTCATTTACGACAAGGCCTATGCTCTTGGCACTCATTGCAAGATCAAGACGGCTCTCAAAGCCCGTCTTTTCCATGATGTTCTGTATATGTCTCTTGACAGTATTAACGGATATCTGGAGTTTGTCGGCGATCTCCTCATTGGTCATGCTCGCCGTGAGCTCTCTTAGGATCTCGATCTCGCGCTCGGTCAGATCTGCTCTTGTTATCTTGCCGAAGGGAACCTTGGGTTCATCAGCCGGATAGATCGATTCGCCGTTTAATGTACGCTCCATGATCTCGAGAAGTCCGTGTTCGTCGTACTCCTTGTACCAGAAGCTCTCGATTCCGGCATCTTTAGCCTTTTTCTCCCAGCTGGTCTCCGATGTTGATGTTGTAAGTATTATCTTGATCTCGGGATGCTTCTGCTTTATCTGAGCAGCGGCAGACAGGCCGTCAATGCCGTCCTGCATCATTACATCCATTATCATGAGATCGATCTCCTGCTTGTCGGCGAATTCTATTGCCGACTCTGCTGTCCTTAATCCTGCCACCAGTTCATAATCCACGGCAGCACGAACGTACATCTCGAAAAAACCTCTCGAGATATTCTGATCATCTACTACTACAACTTTGGCCTTACCCACAAAAAACTCCAAATCGATAATATCCAAATCTATATTATTAAATCGGAGCGGAGTTTAGTATCACCTATTTGTACCATTTTTTAGAAATTGGAAAACTTATTCGCGGCTTTCTTGGAGCTTTAATTCCAGCACAAAATCCGGTTCGTATTCGATCTTCATCGCCCCGCCGGCGGCTTCGACATTTCTTCTTAATGACAACAGTCCGCCGCTTTCCCTGATCACGCCCTTTGGTGGTTTTCCGTTATTTACGATCCTTATAATGACCTCTTCATCTTCATCAAGAATTGTAACCGTAACAAGATCACCTTCTGCGTGCTTTACAGTATTGGCAGCGCATTCCGTGACTGCCTGTGCAAGGATCTTCCTTGCGGATTCAGCCTGAGGTTCATTACCTTTGATATCAACCTTTACACCGATACTGTTAGCCATCGAAACAGCCTGTGAGAAGACATCCTCTTCACCTTCATAAGGTTCTTCGGCTTCGCCTAAGAGGAAGCGGTTCATCTGTGTGGTTGCTGCATAGACCATCTTGGGATCCGTCACATCGTTATGGCTGAGATAGTGGCGCCCCATAAGCAGGACCTGCCCAAGCTGGTTGTGGAGCGCGGCTCTCGCATCTGCTTCCTCCTGGGCTATGAACATGTCGCCGGACAATTCGGATACGGCCTTCATACGGCGGCGGATATCCTGCAGGTGCTCGTTCTTCTGTTCGAGCTCTTCAATGATCGCGTATTGCTCGGTCACGTTCGATGCGGTGATCTGGTAGTAAGTCTTATCAAGACCTGATATTTCCTCATTCTTGAACAGCCATACCTCATTTGACGGAAGCCTTAAAAGATAATTATCTCCCTGCTCTTTTCCTTCTTTCACAACATATGACCAGAATTTATTGACGTCGATCAGGACTTTGCCTGTCAGCTGCCTCGAAAGGAGATTGATCCTGAGATTTGAAAGACGCACCACTCCGTCCTCGCTTCCTATCAGAATGCCTTCAGGCAGAGCATCGACAGCCTGCTGGATCGCTTCAACGGTAATGTTCTTCAAACGGTATTTAGAACCCTCAAGACTCATGGAGACCAGGACCACGCCGGTTAACAACTCCACGCCGCCATATATCAGATAAGGAAGCTCAAAAAGCTCTCTCTGGAACATCGAGTATTCACGGAATTCTTCCGGCTGCAGTGATCTTCCGCAATCAGTCAGGACAACGAGCAGGATCGAGATCAAGGTCAGATTGAGCATAGCGATTATTATCGGACCCCTGTTTCTTCTGTCACGGAAGGCGCGGTAAGTCACCGCCATCGAACCCACAAAAAGGAAAAGTGCTATAACGCATATGAAATACCATAAAGGTGTATCTGCTATATAATACAGACTTGTCATGCCACATCACCCTCCTTTTTCCTAAGGATGGTGAAGAACAGTATCCCGTCACTTTCCTTGCAGCTGACGGGCAGGACCGTATCAGGAAGCGCAAGTTCTTTTCCGGCTTCCATCGCGATACGTATTCCGTCAGTAAGGATGGAAACGGTCATTCTCGATACGGAATCAAGATATGTCTCGATAACGGTCTCGAAAGTGTCGTACAGATCGTTGACCACGTTAAGCGGGAGTTTGGAATATTCCGCTCCCACTGCCGCCGCTTCAATCCCGCAGCATTTTAGGAATCGGCAGGATTCGGCTAACGCAAGGAACAGTTCGCGGTTGCTCTCGGGAAGTGTTTCCTCGGATAAGAGCAGGAGATTTGTTTTACGCTTTGAATAAGCATTGAGAACACATACATGCCCCAGGGCTTTTGCAAAAGATCCGGATGACGGATCCACTTCATTAAGAAGAGCTTCGATCTTTCTTTGTTTGGGATTGATCTCAGTGGTGATACGCTTGTAGACTTTATTCTGTGCGTCAAGATGAGCCTTCTGCTCTTTGAGCTTATTTTCCACTTCGATAAGTTGATTCTCTTCGCTTAACAGCTCATTGGCTTCAGCAAGATGCCTTCGCTGTGCATGAAGCTCTTTTTCATTCTCTGTCCAGAATGCGTAGCCGGCACGTATCTTCATTGAAGAAAGCCTTGTGTCCACTTCGGGATAGAATGCATCTTTCTTTGCTCTTGTAAGTTCTTCAGTTGTTGCCGTAATCGGCATTTCACTCGTATAGACCGGCTTTAAGTCAGAATCGGTGATCATGATCGGGAGCTTCATTTTCGCGAAAAATGCTTCGTAATTATCGTTGTGCGGAATAAGGCGGCTCCTGATGCAGCACTCGAAGATCAGTATCATGCAGAAGCAGTCGATCTCCGAACCGAAATACATTTTCGGAATGTCGAGCTTATCGAATATAAAACGGTTCGCAAGACTGAAACTTATCCAGAATATGATCGAAAACAACAGGAACGCAACGAGTTTATTGATCCTCTTGCCCAGAGCAATAAACAGGGTAACAAGGCCTGCGAGCAGGGATACTATCATCCAGGTATACAAAAGATAGAAGCACGGACCCCATGTATATGAATTGACTGTCATGTTGAATTCGGAGATGTCGACAGCGGGACGGTATATAAAGTGGTGCAGATCGTTCGAAAGCGACAGGCATGCAAGAAGTCCCGAAAACGTCAAAAGCGCGATCTCGATGCTCCTGCACAGCTTTTTATTGCCCAGTGCAAGATTTAGGGCAATGATCAGGAGGAATGTCGGTATCATTATTCGCGGAACAAAATATGCATATGCCGCATAACGGTTCGGAATAGCCTTATCGACAACGATGCGGTACTTGAACACGCGCTGGAATATATAGAAAATCATGAATACCGCTGATATGACCATATACGTGCGGCTCTTCGTAGGAAGGATCCTTGCTCTTACCGACTGGGACCAGTAAAGGATCAACCCCAGGATTATCATGAAGTTCGTGCAGAACATTATTGTATTGAAAAGTGAACTTGGTGTCCGGGTAAACAGATTGCATAAGCCTGCAATTATCAGGAAAAAGATAAACGCTCGTGTATGCCTTCCCTTTTTTCTCATTTCTTCGAAACCCTGACCCGTTTAACAACTGCTCCCAAGACTATCTCAATAACTATGGTAACAGCGATCACGATTAATGCAAATATTATGACCTTCAGCCAGAATATCTTATTCTGTTCATTCCGGAACACTCTCGAAAATTCAGCTGACAGATAATTCGATCCCGGGTATTTTTTCATGAGCCTGTCCTGAAGCACAGCCGCATCATCTGATGAACCTGAAGTTGTTATCAGCATATTCACATCACTTATCGCATCGTACTCTATAAGGTAATCATTCAGCCTGTCCGTAAAATCATTCCACGTGGACTCATCGTATTTATAGAAGAACTGATAAACATCAGATGACCCGGGATCAGATACTATCTCAGCCTTTTTATCTGAGTACCTGATAAACACATATTCACTGTCACCGGGTATCTTTTCCGGACCGATCCTGAAAACCGACCTCATTCCTGAGGAATCACCATAATACTTCATGATATCTGACGGAACAGCCACATATGCCTCCGTTATTTCTCCGTTCCGAATACCGTCCAAAAAAGGATTAATGACAGCATCGTCCATGATATATACGGAATCAACTCCGTTAAGACTCACGATCTCCGGTATATCTTCGAAAACAATATACCGTTCATCAGAAACTTTTATCTTCTTCCCGTCCAGATATTTCCTGTTAAGATCATCTATTCCTTTATCGACCGTATAAACGAATAGCGATGTCGTATCAGGCACTTCGTCCGTACAATAATCACTTAGATAAATAAGCCCCGAAAAACAGCCGATAATACAGACCGCCATAACCGCAGCCACAATCTTTAATGCCGTCATCCATTTAAAGAACATAATAACTATCCCTATTCCTTTGATGGAGTCTGACCCCATCAAATAGTTTTATTCATCACTGTCTGTTTCGTCACCGGTCTCATCTTCAACAGTGTTATCAGCTGAATCATCATTTTCATCCGCATCAATATCATCAGTTGAATCATCAGTTTCATCCGTATCAACATTATCTGTTGTATCGTCATTTTCATCAGTATCAACACTGTCCTCAGGTTCCGGAGATTCTTCCACAGGATCATCTGCGTCTTCATCCTCGTCAGTTTCTGTTGCTTCAACAGGTTCAATATCAACTTTTTCCTGATCGTCTGCGGGGACTTCCTCCTCATCAATAAGTTCTTCAACTGCATCTTTGACACTATCTTCAACATCAGGTAATGGTTCTTCTTCGTTTTCCAAAGAAGCATCAGGTTCCGGCTCATTGCTGTCTTCTTCCGGAACAGCTGAATCTTCAGGCATCTCCTGTTTTTCTGTCGGTTGCTCAGGTTCTTTATCAGAAGGATCGTCTGCCTTTTCAGGATCTGCTTTAGGATCGATCTCACTCTTATCTTCACTGCATTTGCCCGAATCAACTTTGTTCTGTTGTGAGCCGTTATTGTTTTCTGATACTATACCGTTCACGGTATTAAGCAGATCGATCAAGTCACGTACATTAGATGAGTTATTAACAGAAGAAACAAGAACTTCTTTGCATACAGGACAGCACTGCGGATTTGCACTTTCAACAGCTGCATCAGATCTGTTATCCGTTACGGCAGCATCAGAGACAGTTGCAGCAATAGCGGGCTGATTCATTTCATCCAGGATGTAGTACGCATATCTCAGGTTCTTAATCTTATTGTAAAGGAGAGGTTTGATTATGCTCTCTACAAAATTAACTACAATAATCAACAGTATGATTGCAAATAAAACCAGACAGGCAATTAAAAACGCGTTCTCAGCACTTTCAAAAGTCGACTGGGCAGCAACCAAAGAATCAGCAGCATCTGCAAGCTCATTACTAATCTCATCCGTATCTAATGCATTCTGTTTCAACGACTCATATAGCTCTTTGGCATCAGCCAAATTTACTTTTGACACATAGTATTCCAAGCCTGTTTGGATAAAACTTACCAGTGCTGATATAAATGAAGAAACAAAAGCCGCAGCCGCAATGTTTTTGTAACGTGTTTTCAGGTCTTCTATTTCATCCTTGAGCATATTCGAGAAAAATGAATGCGGATTTGATTTATGCTCCTCTTTATATTTATCAACATGCTTTTGAACTATCTCATATACTTCATTATGACGCTTTTCTTCGAGATCATGCAAAAGTTTCTTATGATCTTCAGTATTAGATATCCTATACGCTTCATATAAATAGCCGACAGACACAGTAATCATACCGATTACCTTCAACCATATGTAAGACCCTGGAAAAGCAAATATTATGTAAGGCACTGGAAAAGCAAAGATGAGGAACAATAATACAAAAACTGCTGTTAATGCAATAAAATCCTTAAAGTACCTGATCCGCAGATCACCCTTTAAAGCAACAACCTCATCCCTTAACTGATTGTATTCCAAATAACCGTGCATTCTCATTACCCCACTTTCACATAATATGAGCACCCAATGTATTATACATCATTAATTCAGGGCTTTTTTTATGTCAACAAACTGTAACCTCAACAGGTATATAATTAAATTACTTAACTCCCAATCACTGATTCTTCAGGAGACCAAGATATGAGAAACATCACATTAGGCAGCACAGGAATTACAGTCCCGCAGAATGCTTTCGGCGCTCTGCCTATCCAAAGGATCAGCACAGAAGATGCCGTGAGACTTTTAAGAAAAGCCTACGACGGCGGCATGAGGTTCTTTGATACCGCAAGAGCATATTCGGACAGTGAAGAAAAAGTCGGACTGGCTTTTGAAGGCATGAGGGATAAGGTCTTTATCTCTTCGAAAACAATGGCGGATACCAAAGAGAAGTTTTGGGCAGATCTTGATACATCATTAAGACTCCTTAAGACTGACTACCTGGATATCTATCAGCTCCACTGCGCCGCCAGGTGCTACGGCGAAGGCGATGAACTATACGAAGCCATGAAAGAGGCAAAAGCACAGGGTAAGATCAGGCACATCGGCATCACCGCACATAAGATCGGTGTCGCTGAGGATATAATCAAAAGCGGCCTTTACGAGACTTTGCAATTCCCTTTTTCCTATCTGGCTTCAGACAGGGATATAAGACTTGTTAAAGACTGTGAGAAAGCCAATATGGGCTTTATCGCCATGAAGGGATTATCGGGCGGACTGCTTACTGATTCCAAAGCATGCATGGCTTTCATGAGCGAATATAATGCGCTCCCCATCTGGGGTATCCAGCGCGAATCAGAACTCGACGAGTGGCTCAGTTTCTTCAAGACAGAGATCAGCATGACTGATGAGATAAGATCGTTCATCGACAACGACCGCAAAGAGCTTCTCGGAGAATTCTGCAGAGGCTGCGGTTACTGTATGCCGTGCACAGTCGATATCACCATTAACCAGTGCGCAAGAATGAGCCAGATGATCAGACGTGCTCCGTCACAGAACTGGCTCACAGAACACTGGCAGCAGGAGATGATGAAGATCGAGAACTGCATCGACTGCGGCATATGCAAAACGAGATGCCCGTATGAATTGGACATCCCGAATCTCCTTAAGAAAAACCTTAAGGATTATAAAGAGATACTTGCAGGAAAAGAGATCTGATCCAGATCAAAGGACGTATGTAGATATCATCCTTCCGATATAACCGATATCGACATTGCCCTTAAACTCGAATTCAGCCGTAAATCCGTTATTGAACATGATGAACAGTTCAGTATCGGGGAATATCTCAGCAAAACCGGCAGTCTGAATGGCAAAATACTGTATCTTGGAATAAGGCATCGATCCGTAGGATTTACGCTTTCCTGTAAGTCCCTGCACATCGATCGATATGATCCTCTTATTCGTAAACACGAGCTGGTCTCTGACCGTCTGGAAAGCCATAACTGCGGCTTCTCCCTCGATCAGAAGTCCGACAACGTCATTTCTTACGTTCTCGATCGGGATCTGCTTGAGGTTCCAAACCGAATTCTTGTTGAAATTAATAGCCATAAAAACGCCTTTCTTACTGTCATATCTTTACTTTAACTGCTCTCCTTTGAGCAGTTTTTATCAGTATAGTTTACTTCCTTATCTCCATAAAAACATCGACATCATTTCTGTCATATTCTTTGAAGCCGCATTTCTCATAGACATGGATCGCACGGGGATTATCCACATATACGCCAAGGTATATCCTGTTAAGCTTCAACTCTTCAAAGCCGTATTCCACGGACCTTTTCAGGGCTTCGGTACCGAAGCCTTTTTCATGCATTGAAGCGGTTATTACGATGCCCCACTCAGCCTCATCATCCTTGCGGCCGAAGAACTCTATGTTGCCGATGAACTTTCCCGTGGACTTCTCGATCATCGAGAACATCGTTGCATCCTTATCCATCTTGTCTTTGATGTAATCGATCTCCTCGGCTTCAGTACAAGCCGTGCGCCTCTCACCGATATACTTCGCAACATTCTCAATGTCATTGACCATTTCAAGATAGTCCGGCACAAGGTCAAACGACGGCCTTACATATATGATTCTCTCTGACTCAAATACTTTCTCCATATCGATCCTCTGCACTCTTATATGATTCAATTCTATGAGGCTGTTCTTCAGCTCCGCTTCTCCATTCTGCGTATGACCGTGCATACATGCACAGCATCAGCAAAATCCGCATCAGAGACACCGAGCGATCCGATGTCAGTTGCTACCGCCTTCTCGAAAAGTCCAAGCACTTCAGGAGCACATTCCTTTAGCACCACATATGTCCTTGCATAATCGAAAACAGCAGGCGCGATCCTTGCATTTATCCAGTCAATGATGACAGGTTCACCGCCGTCAAAAGGCAGCATTACATTCAGGAAATGCATATCCAGGTGACATAAGCAGCTGCTGAACTTTTCTGAGAGCTTTCCAATCAAAGGAATTATCTCTGCCTTTTCTTCTTCAGTCAGACCGATGCCTGCAGTATCAGTCAGGTGCGGTATCTTGAGATCAGAAGTATCAGCAGCATGTATTTTCCTATACATCGCGGCAAGAAGATCAAAGCCGCCTTCAAAACCTTCAAGCATTTTCTTTTCAAGCGTATCACCTTCGATAAGATCCATCTTAACGATGTGCGGATCATCGGTGTCGTAATATCTGATGTCTGTCAGCCCGGCACGGCATGCCTCTATCTGCTGCTTCTTCTCAAACTCGATCCACTCCACGGGATAAGAAGGTCGGTATACCTTATAAGCAAATCCCTTATAACCCAAAACATCCGCCTGGGCACCTTTTCCTATTATTGTTTGTGTTCCGTCAAAGTTCATATTTATTTCGGATGAGCCTCATTTCATAATACTATCAATCCTAAAACGATCTTTTATTGGATGTTCCTAGTCTTGGTTATAGATTTCACTTCGGTGAGCAATTGATATTGCCACTATGACCAGCTCATCGTCTTTAATCTCAACCAGCAAACGATAATCACCTATTCGATAACGCCAGTATCCTTTTAGATTTGCAGTTAATGCTTTGCCGGAAGCTTTTGGATCATCACAATTCTCCAGATGTTTTTTTATCCACTTTGCAACAATCACTTGAACGGAACGGTCAAGCTTTCTAAACTGCTTCTCAAAGTCATCTGTTATAACCAAGGTGTACTTCACAGATCCAACTCCGACCACAATTCACTTGCAGGTCTGGTCTTAAGAGTTCCTTCAGCCTTTTTGCGCTCGTATTCTTCGATCATGTGAAGATCAAATTCATCTTCAAGCTTTTCAAAAGTAAGCCTTTTCATTAAGGAAGATACACCACAGCCATACATAGAAGAGGCTTTATTTAGCAATTCCTGTTCTTTATCACTTACTCTTACGCTTATAATTGTGCTCATACTTATTGCCTCCTTTTGTATTACATTTGTCATACAAATGATAACACGAAAAACAACTCTCTTCAACGATTCCGGCCGGCAACATTTTTATTTATCTTTATTTCTTTTATCGCTTATCTTATTTCCTATTGCAACACCGGCTGCGATCTTCATCACGTCGCCAATAAATCCCGACCGAGCTCTCCTTCTTTCCTGAAGTTCAGCTTCCCATTCGGCTGCTTCCATCCTGCCGTGTTCATTGGCTTCGTATAACATCTGAGCATACTCATCAATGATGCTCTCAAGGCTTCTGTAGGGATTCTCATTGAGTGATTCGACCAGGAAGCTAAGACCTTCGACACTGCGCATGTTATTGCTCATGGAAGTCCATCCGTAGTCAGGGATACTGATCTCGGAAGGCAGCTTATATGAATCGCAGATGCTGTTCCATTCAGCTTCATACTGCGACATAATGTCATTTACTTTTTGCTTGACTTCTGTCACAGGAACCCTGTGAACAATATCATTCGGAAGATCGTGGTAGAAAACACTGATCTTATTGAAAGCTTTGTCGACCAGTTTAGAATCTATCATCTGATTGGTGCTGACAAGCTTCCTTAATTCTATATATTCGACATTCTTATCAGGTCCTGATGCTTCCTTCATCATGCTTGCAGGATTAAACAGCCATTCATAAAGAGATGTCTGCCGGTCGCATTCGTTCTTTTGCAAAGCGTACAGCAGATATACCTGAGCCAGCTGCATATCCCTGAATATCTTCATTGCAGGGTTCGGATTGTTGTTTATGCCTTCATCGATCAGGACCGCCCACGGACTTTCACTGAGCAGTATCGTTCTGTAAAACAGCTTAGTATCCGTGCCGTCAATAAGTACCGACACATCATCTTTTTGCCGGATCTGATTAGAGAATGCCAGATTGCCGTTTCCGCCAAGGAATGGAGCACTGTACTTCTTATGTTCTTTCATAAGTCCGGTAATGTGCTCTGTGATCTCTTCAAGCTGTTTTCTGTCGTCCGAAAAAACTTCGATCACAGGTGTATAGTTTGCCGGAAGAGTCTTAATATCGTAGTACCGCTGATAAGTAAACCCGTCATCTCTTGTAAGCGTGAACTTCAGATGATCAGTATATCTGCAGTTTGCCGTCACGAAAACATACGGAAATGCAAATTCCCTGTTCTGTATCTTAACTACCTGATCTTCTATATTGTCTTTGCCGACAAAGGTAACGGGATAACTCAGATCAAGTCTTTGTTCAAGATCTTTAAGCACGCATTCATTTGCAATGATCAGATCCTGTCGGTCAATACAACGCATCACTCGGAAAAGAAGATGCATCCAAATCAGTTCTTTTTCATCCGGGTTATCTGCTTCCTGAAGTGATTCTTTTATAGCATCAGCAGGACATCCGCAGGAAGGACATGCTGCCGCTCTGTCCGAGACCATATTCCCGCAGTCAGGACATTTGATCAGACCCATGAGATGCCCTCCTCTCTTTGACGGGTCAGATACCGTCAAAAACGTTTATCTAATTATAAAAGATAATTACATAAACAGTGAAGTTCTAAGATCTGATCCCTTTGCTTACCAGGGGAAATTTTCTATATCAAAGACCCCAAATTTAAAATCATCGATGCCGAGAACATACTCCTTATCCTGTTCCCAATTCAAGAGCATTATCTTTCCATCACCGGCATAGTAGACTCTGTATTCCGGCACACCCATATCTGTCTCGTAGCTTCCGATCTCGATGACACCGTTGTTGTTCCTGTATACAAATACACGTTCAGCGCCATCTCCTCCATATACACACGGGCAGATCAGTTCATCCGTTCCGTCATTTTCCATATCAAAGGAATACCAGTCAGGAGCTTCATAGTTATATCCGAATTGAAAAGCGATCGGTTCTTCATCGCTGTTATACAATGTCCAGCGGGCTCCTCCGAAGTCATACTCACATGTGCAGAAGCATCTTTTATATCCCAAAGCCTTGCCGTACATCATTGTTATTATCCCGGGATCTGTTTCTTTTTCGTAGGATTCCTTGAATGCTTTCCCGGTTCCCTGATCTTCGCTCCCCGAATGATTCAGGATCTTTTCAATCTGCCCGCATCCTGTATAGTTCATAAGCGAAAAGATGACCAGACTTATTAACGGCACATTCTTAGTCTTCATGAATCCTGCTCCCCATTAACATTACAGATATTAATTTAATAAATGAGAAGAGCTGAGACTATCGCGAAAATAGGGCAATATTATGCAGCCATGTGTTGGATAATTACCAGGATCAAGGAAGTAATAGCAAGTAAAACAAATGCCGCTGCAAGAACAAAAAGGAATTTGAATAAACTTCTCTTAAAGAAGTTTCTGTGTGTTACAAACGGAAGCACATCAAATATGCCTGTCCATGAATTGCAGATATCAAGTCCTATGAGTATGAGAAGAACCAGGACGATTCTTTCCGCATTGTTATACAAAGGATCTTCACTGCCGTGAAAATCGATCACGGTAAGGAACATATAAAGATAGAAAAGAGTTGCCAGTATTATCTTCCATATTTTACGGGACCTGTATCCCGGCGGCGGGAACAGCGGTTTAATCTTCATGTTAGGACTGAGTCTTCGTCCCAGAACATCCGCTAATTCCCTTGCACTGGTATAACGGTTTGCAGGATCAAAGCTGGACGCTTTGGCAGCGATCTTCTGTATTCTTGAATCATTCGGAAATGCGCTTGCAAGCATCTTGCCGACAGCATAGATATCACTTCTGCAATCAGATTGCATAAAACCGTACTGTTCCGGTGCTGCTACTCCGTCAGTTCCGAAAAATGTTGTATCTCCGCTGTTATTCTGCTTATAGATCTTAGCTGCGTCATAATCAAGGATCATGACATCTCCCTTGTCGGTAACCATTATGTTTGAGGCTTTTAAGTCTCTGTGGATTATCGGTCTTGGAGCGTTATGAAGGAATTCAAGGCCTTCGAGAAGGTCAAAGAAGTATTGCAGTTTCTTCTTATCAGGCATTGTCTGATCATTTATTACTACATCGAACGTATTGCCCTGAACGATCTCCTCTATCACTATCAGGATCCCGTTTGTATCTTTCCAGACACCTACTATCGCAGGAATATGTTTATCTTTATGTGAAGCAAGGTATGTATATACATTCTCGTCATAATGTTCGAGCCGCTTCATCATACGTATATCGCCTGTCATTTCATTCATGACTAAGCTTCGTTTATTGTCGTAGTGATATAATTCTTTATACTCGGATAAGTTAGACATATTGTAATTATACAACGCGAGGCATAGACAATGACAGACAAAACCAAAGACCTGATGGACAAGCTTATGTCTACCGAAACGCCTGAGGAACTCGGCAATTATCTTGAAGATATCAGAGATAAATATCCCAAAGACTTAAGTTCATATTTAAAGGCGATCCTTGAAGAAAAAGGGTTGTCTATCGCCGACATGCAGAAGAGAAGCGGTATCGACCGCACTTATATCTATCAGATCATGGACGGAAGCAAACACCCCAAAAGAGATAAGATCATAGACATTGCATTCGCATGCAAAATGACTCTTACCGAATGTCAGCGTGCTTTGGAGATCGCAAAGGAAGGGATCCTCTATGCCAAGAGCCGCCGTGATGCCCTGATCATCTATGCCATCAACAACAACCTGAGCGTAATGGATCTGAACAGTCTCCTTGAGGAATACGATCTGCCTCAGCTACAGTAACAATCCGAAAATATATAAACATGTTTAAGCCCTGACAGGTTTCGATCCGTCAGGGCTTTTTATGTATGCTGACAGCAGACCAAACATGTCATTGTTGCTGATAATATACCAATATACTTCAATCTACATCTTTGTTGAAAGGAGGTTTCTTTTCTGTAGACAAGCCAAGTATGTAATCGGTGGAAACGTTGTAAAGCTTACTAAGATTGACCAGATGACGGACAGGAAGTTCGTTGGCTCCTCTCTCATATCTGGCGTACATGGTTTGAGATGTTCCGAGGTAAGATGCAACACGATCCTGAGTATAATCAGAATCCTCACGAAGTGCTCTTATCCTATCAATGTACTTAAATGTTAGCGGCATGTAAAAAGTATATTAAGTAAAGATTGTTACTATTGAATTTAGTAAATATCTTTACTAATATCTTAGTGTAAAGATTCTATTTTATGATTCGTTTCTGACAGCGATCATCCGTAATTAAACAAAGGAGGCGCAAATAGTTCGGAAAGTTGAAACATCACCTATCAAAGAGAATAGTCTGTTTGCAGTAAACATACTTATTCCACTTATATGCGGGCTTTTTATATATCTGACAAAAGCAGAAAGATCTTTTCTATCTGATTTCTTATCTGTTTTTCGTTCCCGATTACCTGTCATCAGGTACCCATACATTATCAGGAGCTTCGCCTGCGATTATCTGTGGTCATACTCATTGTTCTTCTGTCTCAGACTGATCTTGGGCGAAAGACTTAAAGGCAAACATAACTTGACGGTTATTTTGGTAACAGGTGTTGTTGCTGTCGTTCTTGAGACAATTCAACTGATCAATGCCATTCCCGGGACCTTTGATCTGTTGGACATACTTGTTGAATTAACAGCAATTACTGTTGCCTTCATTATAACAACAATAATAGAACGGAGGTTCAGTTATTATGAAAAGAAGTAGTTTAATAAGATCATTAAGCGCTTGCCTTGCAGTAACTATTTTTGCAGGCATGGCAATGGCATCAGGCTCAAGCAGCTCAAAAGAGACAGGAAGTGTAACGATCACTGATAACACTACCAAAGCCACAGAAGAAGAAACAACAACCACAACAACAGCTAAGAAAAAAGCCGAGTATGAGATTACTCATACAACATTTACTCATTCCACAAATTCACTCGACAAAGAAAAATATTGTGGTGTTATAGAAATCAAGAATACCGGCGAATGCTGTATTTATCTTAAGGAATGCGCATTTGATTTTGAAGATGATGACGGTCACCTTCTTCAGGCGGATAAGCTGATTTCAAGTGCTCCGAATGTTATCGCTCCAGGTGAATACGGCTATTTCTTCCACGACGGATTGCTGGATGATGGTATCTCTCTTGATAATGGAATTAATCTTGTTCCGAATTTCACTGTGGAAGTGTGTGATAAAGGTGAGGCCGCTATTGTAGATTATAATGTTTCTGATCTCGATCTCAGAGAAAACGACTATGGCATGGGCCTCAAGGTAACAGGACGAGTTGAGAATAATACAGAAGAAGATACAAGTTCTATTGATGTAATGGTTGTTGCTGTATTCTTTGACAGTGACGGGGAAATCCTTGATATAGGATTTACATATGCAGATGAAATGAGTGCCGGCGGAAAAACAAGCTTTGAGGTATCAACGATGCTTGGAAATCGTGATGTTTCTGTAGATGATGTTGCTGAATACAAAGTCTTTGCGAGGCAAATGTATCTGCAATTCTAAAATGGAATGGTGATTACTATGGCTCAGATCAAAAAAGAATCCAAGATCATGAACATGAAGCTCGATAAGACCGTTTACGATAAATTGGATCATTTCTGTGAAGAGACAGGTCTATCTAAAACAGCCGCGACAGAAAAAATACTCGATAAGTTCTTAACAGAGTATTTTGACCGTCCGGAAAGTAAACGAAGCTTATTCTACGCTGATTAATCATATCTAAAATAATGGCTGTCTTCACTCAAGACAGCCATTATGCTTTATAGTTAAACAACTTTGTCAGATAAACACCACACTATACATATCTTTTATTGCCACTGTCTCTCCATCAGTGAAGACGATCGTATTGTTGTACTGGTCAATGGTCCTGGCATTGCCGACCTTTGAAGCGTATCTTCCGCCGTCCTTCTTCTTGTCAGGAATAAAATATGTGACTCTGATCATGGGACGGTCCTGAAGTCTCGATGCCAGTTCTCCTAACTGACGGTTTAATTCATTTATCTCGTCTTCGAGCATCTCTCGCCTGCTGTCAGTGAGTCTTTCTGTTTCCTCAACGGCATCTTCGTATCCGACGAGGGCTGCAAAGGGTGAGAACTGGGCTGCCCTGTCATGTATAGACATGGGCGGAAGATCAGGATACTGAGGTCTTTTAAGATTTTTGATGTCATCGTAGGATCTCATGCTTTGTGACCTCCTATCTGGCCGTTGCGTTCGATCGCCGTTCCGCCTTTACTGAGGTTCTTTGCCTTGATCACAGCATTCTTACCGTACTTATGCTTGAGCTCGAGCATCGCTTCCTGAAGCGCACGTTCTTTGGATTCGGATTCTTCCTTTTCACCGGGAGCGTTTTCTTCTGCCATATCAAAGATGCTGATCTGTTCGCGTTTTGAGACAAGAGGGATATCCTCTTCGGGAATGACATTACAGGCAGCTATCCCTAATCTCCTGCTAAGCAAAGTGTTGTCTGAGATGCTGTCAAAAAGCTTCATTGCAGCTTCCGTAATTATCTTCGTGGAAGAAGTATGCCTATCAAGATTGATGGTTCCGTGTGCATGCTTGGGAACTTCCCTGCCATAGTAATCGAACGTCGTCTCGCCCGTATAATTGCCGCTGCTTAGACTCTCGCGGTCGTATCCAATGGTCAGTACCAGCTGATCTGTAACTATGCCTTTCTCAACCAGATCGAGCGATAAGGCATCAGCCATCTCCCATACGATAAGACGCGTCGTCTCATGATCAGTAGGCTCCTTAAGGACCTGTCCTGTGGATATGCTGTTGTTATCAGGCTTGTACTCTTTGACATCGGCTATTGTGGTGGGTTCGATCCCCCATGCGTGATCTATAAGGAGCTCAGCATTCTTGCCAAGCAGTTTATAAAGCTGCCTCATGCCGTTCCTGTCGAGAGAGCATCTTGCGATATCACCCATGGTATAAAGACCTATCTTTTCTATCCTTGCTGCAGTCCCTCTTCCCACTCTCCAGAAATCTACGATCGGAGTGTGCGACCAGAGTGTCTCCTTATACTGTTCTTCGGAAAGCTCGGCCACACGGACTCCGTCCCTGTCAGCCGGAATATGTTTTGCGACAATGTCCATGGCGACTTTGCAAAGGAACATATTAGGCCCGATCCCTGCCGTAGCGGTTATACCTGTGGTATGAAGCACATCTTTAATGAGCATCCTTGCAAAGTCATGTGAGGTCGTGTGATATAGGTCCAGATAATTGGTCGCGTCAATAAAGACTTCATCAACCGAATAGGCAAAGATATCTTCAGGCGCCACATACTTAAGATATATTCCGTATATCTGTGCGCTGACCTTCATGTATTTTGACATCTGCGGAGGAGCAACGATGTAATCCACTTCAAGTGAAGGATCGCGCCTTAATTCCGAAGCAAAGAAACTCTTGCCGTTAAGTTTCTTCCCCGGAGCTTTCCACCTTCTGTCGTTATTTAAATACTCAACATGCTGGACAACTTCAAAGAGTCTTGCTCTTCCTGATATACCGTAGCTCTTAAGTGACGGGGATACGGCAAGACATATAGTCTTCTCAGTCCTTGTGGGATCTGCAACAACAAGATTGACGTTCAAAGGGTCAAGTCTTCTCTCCACGCACTCAACACTTGCGTAGAAAGACTTAAGATCGATCGCCACATAGACCCTATCCATTTAGATACTCCTCAAACAGATCCGCTCTATTCAGTTTATCAGAACGCCGCTTCGATTATGTGGACAATCGCACATAAACACCCGGACCATGCGTAAGAAATCCAATCTAAATCTCATCAGGATTGACGATCACCTTGACTATGTTGTTGCTTCGAATATGTCCTCGTTATTCCTTGCACAGCTCTCCGAGAACTACGATATAAGAGATCTGTTCAAAGAGATCTTATCAAACGAAGGCAACGAACTGCACTTAAGAAAGGTCGGAGACTTCGGCTGTGAAGGCACTTATTCTACACTTCAGCTAAGGAATCTGGGCCTTGAAAACAACTGTATTATCTTAGGATATTTGCGAGCTGATACCTACGAAAGTTTCTTCAATCCGGGTCTTGGAGAGCAGATCGATCTTAAACCTGAAGACAGTCTTATCGTGTTAGCAGAGAACTAAAGTAAAAAAGGGGTTTGACGATTTTTTAGAAGATTTGTAGAATCAAATTAAGTTACAAAAGAAAAATCCCAAAGCAAATCATTTCACGGAGGAAATAACAATGGGAAAAACCAAGAAGAAGGACGAGGTAGCTGCAATCGGTGAAGCAATCGAAGCTGTTGCTAAAGCAGTAACCTCCGAGAAGAAGACAGCAAAGAAACCTGCTGCAAAGAAGACAACCGCTAAGAAGGTTGCAGCCAAGAAAGCACCTGCTAAGAAGGCAACAACCACAAAGGCTGCCGCTGCAAAGAAGCCTGCTGCTAAGAAGGCTCCTGCTAAGAAAGCAACAACCACAAAGGCTGCTGCTGCAAAGAAGCCCGCTGCTAAGAAAGCTGCTCCCGCTAAGAAGGCAACAGCTGCAAAGAAGCCCGCTGCTAAGAAAGCTGCTCCCGCTAAGAAGGCAACAGCTGCAAAGAAGCCCGCTGCTAAGAAAGCTGCTCCCGCTAAGAAGGCAACAGCTGCAAAGAAGCCCGCTGCTAAGAAGGCTGCTCCCGCTAAGAAGGCAACAGCTGCAAAGAAGCCCGCTGCTAAGAAGGCTGCTCCTGCTAAGAAGGCAGTTGCAAAGAAGGCTCCTGCTAAGAAGGCAACAGCTGCAAAGAAGCCTGCTGCTAAGAAAGCAAAGTAATACCTTAATCACGGTATAAAAAATGGTCCGCTTGAGATTTCTAAGCGGACCATTTTTATTTGCTTGTTTTTCTAACCGGAGATCAGAGAAATTCTTTATCCTCTCTCTGCCAGAACTTTCTGAACTCTGTTTTCAGCGACCTTGATAACTTCATTGATATCCTTCTGTCCGCTGAAGTATGCGGGCATCTCTTCTATAAGGATCTTCTCGATATCCGCATCCTGTGAGCTTAATGATGCACAGCTCAATATGCAGTTCTCAAGAGCATCAAGAGTGTCTGAAGAGAATGTGATCTTATTCTTCGGAGCGGGGCTTCCGTCGTAAATATAAGATTCCTGAATGCTGATAGTGTTGTAGTAATCCATAGCCTCCATTCCGATCTCTCTGAATATCTCACGGTTGAGGACCAGACTTCCGTTAGTTGCATATTCTTTCTGGACATCGTCGGACATGAGCATCTTAACGAACTCTCCGCATGCATCTACATCACATGCATGTGCTGATATGGCGATCGTCGTTCCGGGGGAAGCCAAAGGTCCGCGTCCGTCTGCAGAAGGGAGACCCAATATCGAAGTTGCACCGTTTAACTGTTCAACCATAAAGACATATGAGTAATATCCGTAACAGAGCGAATATGTTGCAGGACCCGTGTATTCAGTATCCACAATGGCACCGTTGACTATTATCTGGGAGTTTTCGGAATCGTCATCGGTCATTTCATCCCAGGATCTGCTGCTCTCGGGAACATTATTCTTTACATATTCGGCAAGGACCTTAAACTCCGGAGCAGAGAAATCCGCTTTGCCTTTAACAATGAACTTGTCTTTCATGTAGTCGAATAACTGTGCAAAATAGTATGCCTGTCCTGAAGTTAAGACATCGGTACCGTTCAATGTATCCTTAAGGAACTTCTCATATTCTTCTGTCGTAAATCCGACACCGGACTTTCCGGCATACTGTGCATCAGTCTGAATTCCCGTGACACCGAAGCAGATCGGGACATTGTAAAGCTTGCCGTCATTCTTAAACAGATCGAGAACATTGGTAAAGTACTTATCTGATTTAAGTTTTCCGACATAAGGTGTCAGATCTTCAAGATATTCTTCCTTCTTAAGTGAATCGTAAAAACTGATGTTCAGGAACATATCAGGACCTTCGCCGTTAATGATGTCCATGGAAAGCTTATTGCCTACTGTCGAGAAATAATCCATTTCACGTTCGGCGGCTTCATCGTCACTGTTTACATCGCTGTAACTGTAAGAATTATCAGAGTACCTGTCCGTTACTTCAATAAAATAATTACCGTTCGTATTGTTGTATTCCCTGATCTGCTTGCTGATCTCCTCATCGACATAACCGTAAGATGAATAGAGCTCAAGTATCGTCTTGCCGACATGAGGATTCTTGTCAGCTTTCTGGAGGCGGACCAGTGTTATGTCCAGGTTCATGAAATCCGTATCCGATCCGTACGGTCCGTCTTTATAGACACTTCCGCAAAGGATGAAAGAGTCATCAGTGACATCTGCCAGCTCAAGGTTAGTGACAATATTCCTGTCAACATCACTCCAGCTGTAATTAAAGATCTCCTCTGTCGTCTTCTTGCTTACATCGATCTTGGAGATACCAATCGGTGAAGTGTAATAGACATTACCGTCAGAAGCATTGAAAGCATAGTAGATACTTGAGATATCCATCCAGGAATAATCCTCTTCCTTGCCTTTTGACAGTTCTCCTGTAACAAGATTCACCTCGTAGTATATCGTTCCGTCATTTGACGAAGCAGGAACCAGGACATTGTCCTTATCAATGGAGAATGCGGCTGTAACTCCGTAAACATCCTTGTCGTGTTCCTTGAGTTCGATCTTCTTCTCATTACCGTCAGGTGATGTTACCACCAAAGTGCAGTAACTGCTCTCTTCAGTCCAGGTATTCATTACCTTTATCTTATAATCGCCTACAGTAAATTCCTCTCCGTTCTGGGAATCATCAGCTGTCTCATACCGGTCAACGATCTTTCCCGTCTCAGGATCGATCACTACTTCAAAATTGTTTACTACATAAGTCTCATCGTCCCAGCCGCTTGCAACACCTATGATCTTCCCGTCGCTGCAGTATGCACTGTAGATGGATTCATTACCCGTAAGCATGTTCGTCAGGTTAATCGATCTGACTGTCTCGAACGTATCTCTGTCGATTACGGATACAACCGATATCTCATTTGCCTTCCAGTCGTAATTCTCCCAGTCATCTTCGTTGAAGACCTCATAGCTTCCGTTGGTATAAACGTAGATATACTTGTCATCAGAACCGATCATGTCGGAATAAACATAATCAGCATCCCTGTCCTTGTCATACCCCAGTTCCGGATCGACCACCGTCGAGTTATACCAGGGCGTATCCTCAGAGATCTTTCTGCCCTCGCGTTTTGATTTGCCGCCCTTGGAATTGCATGCCGTAAAGACCGACATCATCAAAGACGCGGCAAGCACAGCCGTTACCGGCTTCACCAATTGTCTTTTCATTTTGAAAAACTCCTTTCCTATAGTTCCCCATTGACACGTTCAGGATCACCCCACAAGATCAGACCCTGATATCGTTGTCACACACAGTATAAAAGTATCTTCCCAATTCGAAAAGTACACAACAATATTTCGTCAAATGTCATAAAAGAAAGAAGTAAGGTTTAGTCATCTTTGTCATCAATTCCGGATAATATTTCATTTTGCTGCAACTTATTGCTTTTATTTCGATTGCATTTCCAACATAGTGTTTGAAGATTGTCTTCCCTTGTGCAACCACCTTTTGAAACTGGAATAATATGATCTATCTCCAACAATAAATTTGGTTCTTTGTGTATAGAATTACCGCAGTGTTTACACGTATAATTGTCTCGTTCTTTGATTTGCAAACGTAGTTTACTTGTCATAAGAGAGCGTTGCTCTTTAGTGAATGCAGACATTGTAAGTTTGCTTTCGAGCATTTCAATTAAACTAATAATGGTTTCTTCGGTCATTGGCACAGTGAAGTATCTTTGTGCCCTTCCACTGTTAGATGTATAAGCAAATTTATACTCTACAGTCAAAGTGTTTTCATTAATAGTTGCGAAGCCAAGCCTTGCATAGAAACCATCTTCATCATTCTCCATAATAAAGCTAGGAACATCCGACAAATATTGTTGAATGTCCTTTTTATAATTCTCGATAATAGTCTTTGCCTCTTTCAGAGTCTCTAATTCCTCGACGAGAAGTTGAAGCTTTCTAATCTGCTCCGGATATCGTCCCTTGTTTGGATAAAAATGTTTAACTACATAATCCAAAGGATTGTTCTCAGCACTTGCAAATACGGTTGAAGACACTTCTGCTGTAAAAGGTGTAATGCTTTTTTTATAAGTGTGAATGTAATTAAACTCATCTTCATTAGTCGTCTCATTCCTAATCACATTAGTTCCAAATAATTCAGAAATAGATTTAACCTTTTCGTCAATATATTCGTTAAATTCACGCTGAGTATTCATCAATGTATCACAGGTTAATTTAATTTTGGCAAATTCGTCAGAAGCATAGTATTCGAGAATACGAGTATTCTTGTCTGTGATTTTTCTAACTCTTTCATCTATATCTGATATATATTTTTCTATTATTTCCCATTCTTCGCTATCACATGTTTTAATCTTTTTTATGCTATTCACAGTACGATCAAACAATAAAGATACGAGCTTATCAAGTTCATCTGCATCACTCTTATTTACAAGACTATCTTTATTTTCATTGGCTAAATCAATAACGTCATTAACTCTCCCATAATAATCTTGCTGCTTTTTCGACAGTTTTTCTGATTCCTGTGCCTTAATATATTTGTTGTACTCTCCTTTGCTCATTAAAAGCGATTTATCTTCCTCAAACTCTCGGAGACGTTTTTTTGTAATGCTAAGCTTTGCTGAATTCTGGCTTCTTCCAGACGGAGAAATATATATAGCGAAGACATAATAACAATCTGTATTAAGCAGATTATTCTCTATTTTATTCACAAAAAGCGGATATGTCTTAAGGGTTGTATATTCATTGTTTTTAAGAAATTTCTGAAATGATTTTTTATATTCCTGCTTTAACTTCATTAGGGAAATTGCATCGGACAGTCTCGTTTCATCTTCTTTAAAAAACTTCAGATCATCGTAGTGATCAACTGCTTGTCTGCTATTTAGTCTTATCGTGTAATCACAATCAGTAAGAAATTGCCATTCGGAAACACCTGCCGCCTGCAAAATACTCTGTTCTATCGCATCATATAGTTTTCTCTTTTTCCTTTTATAGATTGAATTAATAATTGCATATGAAACGATAATTACGATAGTTCCAATAAAAATAATAAATACTATAGTGCTTTCATATCCATCAGCTCCAATAATTGCAGTGATAAACGCAATTAAAAAAACAATAACAGTTAGAACAGGAATCGAAAGAATTCTGAAAACATTTAACGTCCTGCAGTTTTTTTCCTTTGAATGTAATATGTCATATGTCATAGTTGTGCTCCCGTTGTTTAAAGCAATCAATTATTAGTGTTTGTTTTACTCTCGTTAATTTCTTCCATAAGACCAGTAGTAATAATACCTGCGGGTAAAGCAACTATTGCTATACCCATAAACGATGAAATCATTGTTACTATTTTACCTGCCACAGTGACAGGGTAAATATCACCATATCCCATAGTCGTTAATGATACAGTAGCCCAATAGACAGCATCAAAAAAGTTATCAAACGTGTCGGGTTCAACATTAAATACAACTAATGCAGATATGAGAACATAACCTACAGCTATACCACAAACGAACAGCAATGATTCTTTTGTACGCTTAAAGATACCGAGGATCATCTGAATAGGAGTAGAGTATCTGACAACTTTAAATACACGTAATACACGGAGTGTCCTAAGTAAACGGAATATCTTGAGAAGTCTGAAACCACTGTTTATTACTATTAGTGAAGGCAATATGGCGACAAGATCAATTATCGCCATCGGTGTAATTGGATAAAGGAAAAAAGAACCCACACATTTATTTAATTTTAGATCAGCCGTAATAAGTCTCAAAACATAGTCTATGATGAATATAGTAACTGTTACTTTATCAATGACATCAAACATCACATTAGTAGTTTTAAAAGCCATTGGTACAATACTTGCTACAATTGTAACCATCATGAAGACATCGTACACGTTGGAGAGTTTGTCTCCGTCTTCAGCTATCTCTATGACCTCGAACAATCTTTTTCGATATGTTTTCTTTGTTAATGCACCCTCGCTAGACATTATTGTTCCTCCACATAACACATAATTACAGCTTGAGTTACTGACTAATCCATCAACGCAACATTTCAATTTTTGGTCAAAATCATTTATTTCTGCCTATTAATGTCTCAATTGTATTCTGTTCATTTCCACTCGTACATACGATCACAAAACATTTCACACCATTTTCACAAAATATTAATCTCTACCAAAAAAACTATTTATAAGACTGGAATAACTAAGAGCATCATTGTAATTTAGTCTCAAAGCATTGAGACTAAACAGGTTTTTATGGTTTTTGGTGCAAGAATACCTAAATTGTAATAGCGTATTCATTAATCATTCGAGCACTTCTCCAGAAATAATATATGCCTCCAAAATGGAAGGAGACATATATCCAATGGTCATACAACATAATTATTAATTGTTTCAAACGTTAATTAGCGGTATAGCCTTCACATCAACCTCTTATACACATCCAGCAAACTCTCCATCTGATATTTAAGAAGCCAGGCAGCGTTGCTGTATTCGACTTCTTCTTTGAGGACTGAGATAAGTTTTGGGAAGTATTGTTCGGTTTCTTTTATTGTGCGGTAGATCCTTTCACGCGAAAGGGCCCAGGACATGGTCGTGATATTGTTTGTACGGTCAATACATTTGACTAGTGTTGCCTTGGGATTTTGAGCGATTTGGTCGTAATACTCTTTCAGGACTTCATCGCGTTTCTCCGGTGGGATCTTTGCATGTGTCAATAGTCGTACTATTTCTTTTGTCTCATCATTTACAGGAAGATCATCATAAGTAACGCCGCAGTCTTCCACTACATCGTGGAGAAGACATGCGGCGATAATTGCATCATCTGTTATATTCATCGAAAGGGCATGACATGCCATGTTAAGCGGGTGATAGATATAGGGGATGTCAGATCTTTTACGCTTCTGATCCTTATGAGCTTCAGTTGCAAATGTGACTGCTTTAAGGGTATTAGTAAGACCTAAGTTCTTAGCAGTGGTCTTCACATAAGTCTTCATGTGTTCCCAATTATAGATGGCATTCTTGGTCGCAAAGACACCCTTCTTCTCTTCCACCAAGGCTGACACTGAGACATCAAATAGTTCAGCGAGTTTTATCAGTTTCTCCGTGTCAGGTTTGTACTCGTCTCTTTCCCAGGATGACACCGCTTGGAAAGTAATCCCAATCTTGTCAGCAACCTGTTCTTGCGTTAGACCTCGTTCTTCTCTCAATGATCTGATATTGCTCCCTATACTCATAAGTGCCCCTCCTTATCAGATAATCAATCGTAAATGCCTTTCGGTCTCCTGTTGCTCATCACTCTATAGCAAAAAATAAATAGAAATCTTCCGGAACTGCCTAGCGCATTCCAATAAATCTGGTTGTCACCCGTGAAAAACATCTCTTTGCCCACAGGATAAAGCCTCTCACACCAATATTTTAGCGAGCGTGAGTTGAAGTTTCAATGAGAAATTCAAGTTAGACTTGAATAGGCATATTCTTTTCAAATTTATTTATTCAATTATTGGCTATTATGTTTTTAAATATAGTTTATAATCTACTTACATTCTCTTCATTGAACGTTTGGCCATCCTTGGAGTATTCTTCATATAACTACTTGGTCATTATCAGTTTTACAGGAGATATCAGTATGAGTAAACTTACTATCAGAATTGTTGATGCTACCAAACCCAAAGCATATTTTATTTGTAAGGATTACAACATAAAACTTGACCCATTGGATTATGAGGCGCAAATTGAACTTGCTCCTGGAATTCAAGAATTAAAATATACAATCGGAACTGGTGCTTCCATCAGTCTTTTTGCTGCCACTAAGACCAAATACAAAACCAAGATGCGTATTACAGAAGGAAAAAACCTAATAATGTCTTTAACAATTGGGGTAAACCGCACCCATATCAAAGTTACTGATGAAAACGGTGTTCAAATTCCTGTTAAAACTTCTAAATTGTCATTAGCATGATTGTTTATTCCGGAATAAAGACAGAGTTTTTACATAGTGTTGAGGACGGCTCCTTGGCTGACGAGATAAGCCGGACTATTTTGGAAAAGCTCGGAAGAAAGACTCCTGAGAATGAATTCAGATCTTGGCAGAATTCTCTCACTAATATGTACATCGTGATGAACGATTCCAATATTCCTGATAATTCCGGTGTAGCAATCGAATACAATATTCCCCAAACAGCTAAACGTGTAGATTTTATAGTATCCGGATATGATGCAAAACGCCGTCCATCGATTGTTATTATTGAATTAAAACAATGGGAAAAACTAACAGCCATAGAAGGTGTAGATGCTCTCGTCGAGACATTTACCGGCGGAGCTAACAGAAGGGTTGTACACCCGTCCTATCAGGCATGGTCTTATGCGCAACTGATAAAGGATTATAATTCGACGGTTCAGGATAAAGAGATACAAATAAGACCCTGTGCATATCTTCATAACTATGAGCGTAAAGAAAATGATCCGATCGACAAAAAGTGGTATTCAGATTATTTAGAGGAAGCTCCTGCTTTTACAAAGCGAGATAATAACAAATTGCGAGAGTACATTAAGAAAAGCATAGTGACCGGGGACAATAAAGAAGTCCTCTATTATGTTGATAATGGCAAGATCCGTCCATCAAAGAGTCTCCAGAATTCAATTGCAAAAATGCTTAAAGGCAATTCTGAATTCATCATGATTGATGAACAGAAAGTTGTTTATGAAGACATTCTTCGTCTTTCCGGTTTATGTCAAAAAGACGGAAGAAAGCGCACTATCATATGTCAAGGCGGTCCTGGTACCGGAAAGACAGTTATTGCTGTTAACCTGTTAGCCGAGCTTACTCAAAGGAATCAGCTTGTTCAGTATGTTTCAAAGAATAGTGCTCCCAGACAAGTGTATTTGAAGAAGCTTAAAGGGTCCTTTAGAAAAAGCAGCATTGATAATATGTTTAAAGGATCCGGAACATTTTTTGATGCACCTGAAAATATGGCCGGCACACTTCTTGTTGATGAAGCTCACCGATTGAACGAGAAATCCGGCATGTTCCATAACAAGGGAGAAAACCAGATCAAGGAAATAATACATGCATCATTATGCAGCGTGTTCTTTATTGATGAAGAACAACGTGTGACGATGGATGATATAGGAAGTGTTGATCAGATTAAGCGCTGGGCTCAAGAAGAGGATTCGCAAATCTATGAGATGGAACTTGTATCTCAATTCAGATGCAACGGATCTAACGGTTATTTAGCATGGCTTGACAATATTCTTCAAATACGAGAAACAGCAAATTACGATCTTGAGGATATTGATTTTGATATTCGTATTTGTGATACACCAAATGAAGTAAGAGATATCATTTTTGAAAAGAATCGCACTTCCAATCGAGCAAGGATTCTGGCGGGATATTGCTGGAATTGGAATAAGAATGAAGCAAACAATTCTTCATATCATGATATTAAGATTGGCGATTTTGAGATGAGTTGGAATCTGGATAGCGGTGAACCATTTGCTGTTTCCGATACTTCTGTTAACGAGATAGGCTGCATACATACTTCACAAGGTTTGGAGTTCGATTATGTCGGCGTAATCATCGGTGAAGATATCCGCTATGAGAATGGAAAAGTCATAACTGATTTCACGAAGAGAGCAGGAACAGATCAATCTCTTAAGGGAATCAAAATGATGAGTAAAGATAATCCGGAAGAAGCAAAACGCCGTGCTGACGAGATTATCAGAAACACTTATCGTACACTCCTCACTCGCGGTATGAAGGGATGCTATATATACTGTGTTGATTCGGAACTGAAGAAATATTTTAAGGAAAGACTCAAAGATAAACAGAAAACATGATTATCTGTGCGTTTATTTCATCTTAGTCATTTAGGCTCAAATGACTAAGTTAAATCACTTAATGTCCCATTTTTATTATTTTCTGTTGAGCATACATTATCTGCGCTTTCTGTATAAATCAGCATCACTTCTGGGCATCTGATCATCTTCAAACTCACCTAAATATGTAACATCATGGTATTTCTGACCATCATACTCATATCCGGTATATGAATAACCTTTCTGCGTTGTGCCCTCGTATGGTTCGAACTCTGAAGCTGCTTCTTCCTTCGTGTAATCCGAAGAATCAAACCAGATTCCTTCCTTTTCTTCCTTCCAACCGATCTTTGTAGCTTTAAATACATGTCTCATTTTCAGTTCTCCTTTCGTTTTAACGGAAATACTCTACTTCATCTTCTGGGAAACAATTTTCTTCTGGATTTGAAACTGCCTTTATAATGCCCAAAACGATTTCGGATATCACTGCAATTGCTGCTAAAGTTGCATCATCTATCGGTCCTATAAAAAGGTCTGGCATAACAACATACAACACAGCAACGATAGCAATAATCATCTGAACTTTTCCAATGTTATTTTTCATAATAATCACCTTAATCCTTTCATAAACTAATACTGGACAATTAAGACTCTCTGTAGCTACTCTTTTTTGTATCTCAACGTCACAATCATCTGCCTAAGTTCATACATCAAAAGTGTAGATTGATGTATATTTGTATATTACCAACCATCCTATGCAGTATGGTCTGCTGACAGCATACAATTAGGACATTCCCTTCCCCCCCTTCTTCCGAACTCACCAAAGCATTCATTGTTTTTTTGTTAAATTTGTGGCTTTGATGGGTGGGGTATGGGTGGTGCTTATCGGTTAGAATGAAGCATCACTTTATTGGGGGAGGTTTTCCATGAAAAATCGAATGGATGTAAAGAATTGGATCTCGATTCTGATCGCCCTGGGAACGGTTGTATCGATTGGCTGTATGGTCATGGCTGACGATGAGACCGTTACAGATGATGTTCAGGTTGAGACAGTGTCCGTTGAAGCTGATGATGCCGCAATCGAAGGATGGTATCAGGATGATACGGGATACTGGTTCTATTTTGAGAACGGTGTCAAGGTCACCGGATGGAAGCAGATAGGCGGCAAATGGTATTACTTTAGAGACAACGGCAAGATGTATACAGGTGTGCACTACGATGAACAGTATGACGGATATTATGTTTTCGGATATGACGGTGCAATGATTACCGGAAGATGGGAGCAGTGCGATCAGGCCTGGTATTATCTCGGGGATAACGGAAAAGCCTATAGGGGCTGGAAGAAGATCGACGGGCAGTGGTATTACTTCACCGAGACCGGCTCGCCCTATGCATATATGAATAATATTTTCGAGTTTACAGAAGGCAAATTCACATATCTCGGACCGTCAGGCGCGATGCTTACGGGATGGCAGAAATATTATGACCGCTGGTATTATTTTGACCATGTAACAGGCGAAGGTCTGGAAGGCTGGCAGAAGATCGACGGCAAGTGGTATTATTTCGCACCTTATAATTCATGGGGACCTTACATGTACCAGAACACCGTGGCAACGATCACGGATAAGTATAACACTTCAAATCTCTATGCATTCGATGAGAACGGTGCCATGATAACCGGCTGGTATAACGATTACGTTAAGACTGACCGCAACGGCAACAAAGTATATGCAGGCAACTGGTATTATTTCGATTCCACCGGCAAGGCTTTGGAAGGCGGCTGGCATAAGATAGACGGCAAATGGTATTACTTCTCCATGACAGGAAAGCCCTATGCTTACAGAGACGGTATGTTCTATATTGAGGGCAACTGGTATTACTTCGATCCTGACACATGTGAGATGGTAACAAGAAGATGGGTAGGCCCTACGGATAACCGGGATTATAAGAACTGGTATTACTTCACGGTGGACGGACTTCCCGCTGTAGGCTGGACCAAGATCGACGGTAATTACTATTACTTCCAGGAGAACGGAGAGTATTGTCCTTACATGAAGACCGGATTCCATGAAGAAGGAATAAACAGATATTATCTAGGCGACAACGGTGCCATGAGGACCGGATGGTTCACGGCATTGGGCGGCTATTACTTTGCCAAAGATGACGGCAAGATAATCAAGTCTTCCTGGGTGGAGTGCAACGGAAAGATCTACTATCTCGGGTTCAACGGCAGGATGTATACAGGCCTTCGGATGATAGACTCGATCCACTATGAATTCGGAACTGACGGAGCGTGTATTAATCCTCCGAAGAATGTAACTATAGTAAAGATTTAATAATTCTTTTATGGTAAGGACCGGGCAACCGGTCCTTATCCTTGTTCCCTGATTTTTTGATTAAAGATTTAGTCTGCTCTTTGTGTTATAGTTTCGTATGTTAATAAATCAGAGGCTTAAACGGGAAAATGAATACATTAGTACCTGAAGAATCATTAAATCTTGAAGAACTTCGCAAAAGGCCAGACGTCGCTCTTATAAGCGATGAGGCATCTTCACGCGAAGAAGTGGCAGATGCGATATTAAAGTATCTGAAGCTTTCCAGAAGGGACAGGAGATTTTCCGATTACTACTCGGTCAAGCTTTTCGGGAGCAACGTGGCAGACATGTTCGTCACGATGCTCTACAGGTTCAAGTTCGAATCGCCGATTCCCGTAAATGAGACGCTGTTCATTACAGAACCCGATCTTTATTACAACAAGAAGGCTTTCGATGAAGGGGCGATCAATCTCTGTTTTGTCATTGGGTATTCGGGATCGGGTAAATCAGTCCTCACACGTGAATATGAAGGATCTTCAATTGAGAAGGTCTCGCTTGATGACCTGGTATGCGCCAAGGATCACTTTACTCTTAAAGAACTTAAGAAATCAGGAGATCTTCTTTATAACTTCTTTACAGGATCCGGAGCGGAATACTATGTGTCGCTTGAAGAACGCGACCTGTTTTCTGACAGGAGCGCGGTATTCGTGAAGTTCATTAACTTTGCAATGGAATATGCTGCCTCACATAAAGATAAGAAATACATCCTTGAAGGTATTTGGACATACATGTTCTTTGACGATCCGTCTCTGTTCGACAGGTATGCCGTCTTCATGAAGGGCACATCTCTTATCAAGTCGAGATTAAGAAGGCTCGTGAGGGAAGCCGGCAACAGCCCTTCGGAATCCTGGGACAGATTGCTGGAGTTCGGGATCTATGCAGGAGACTCTGCTCTGCGCGACATCAATGTGGATAAATGGAGACATCACTTTGAGAAGCTCCCGGGAACCGTCTTCAAGCCGGAGGACAACAGGTTCACTCTGCTGGCCGAGAGCATAATGGATCAGATAAACAGCATCAACGAGTGTTTTGTCCACGGGGACAGAGAAGGCATACAGCTGATTATGGATCGGGCTTCCTCTGATGAGGATATGGATATGTCCGCAAAAGTCATAGTTACCGAAGAGTGTAAGAAGGCTTTGACAGATCTTGATGAAAAGGCCTGATCTGCCTTAATCCTGCCGTTTAATTCTTACAATATGTAACCTAATTGTTTCACATAAGCCATTATTACCGTGATAGACTTGTTCATGAAATAAATAACGAGTCAGTACGGTTATGGCAAATAAAAAAAGAACATTTACAGCAGCAGCAATAGTCATTGTCCTTTTGGCAGTGGCAGCATTCGTATGTTATGAGGTCTTTATCGTCAAGAGAGGATGGGTAAAGACTAATGAGGGCACATACTATTACGATAATAACGGAAATGCATATTCAGGCTTGAACACCATGCCCGACGGAACGAAGAGATACTTCGATCCGGCTACGAACCTCATGGTCACGGGCGAATACCAGATCGACGGAAACAAATATCTTTTCGACGGTGAGGGAATAATGCAGTTCGGTGTTCAGAAGACCGGCGGTGTTTCCAAATACTACGATACCGAGACCGGTATCTTAAAGACCGGATGGATCGATACCGAAGGCGGCAAACTCTACTTCAATGAAGAGACCGGCGATCAGGCCTTAGGGCTTACGGTCATTGGCGGACTGCAGTATTATTTCGATGCGCAGAGCGGCCTTATGAAGACGGGCGAGATCGAAGTCGACGGAGAAAAATACTGCTTTGATGATACGACCGGAGCAGGCTTTGACGGATTCTATGAAAACAACGGCGTAAAGCACGCTTATATGGGCGGAAAACTGTTAAGGGACGTAAGAGCCTATGCTGACAAGCACCTCTATTATTTCGACAGCGAAGGCGAGATAATCCGTGATGTTGACGGCACCAAACCGATGGTCGCTCTTACATACGATGACGGTCCATCCATCTATACAGATTCAATACTTGACACCTTCGAGGAATATGGTCAGAGATGCACCTTCTTCATCGTCGGAGACAGGATCTCCTGGAACGAGGATCAGGCAAGGCGCGAAACTGCAATGGGCTGTGAACAGGGAAACCACACATACAGCCACAACAGACTCACCGACCTGACCGCAGAGGAGATGCAGGAAAAGCTCAAAGGAACCGACGACGAACTCATTAGGATATCCGGCAAACCTTCAACATGCTTAAGACCTCCAGAAGGCAAATGGAACGATACTCTTAAATCCGTATGCGGCTGCCCGATTATCCTTTGGAGCGTTGACTCACGTGACTGGGAGAGCAAAAACGCCGATAAGATCTGCAACCGTGTCATAGGTCACGTCCAGGACGGTGATATCGTCCTCATGCACGACCTTTACCAGGCAACGGCAGATGCCACCAAGCGCATCGTTCCGTCACTCATTGAGGCAGGCTTCCAGCTTGTAACCGTTGAAGAACTCGGACTTATCAAAACCAACGGTACCGGCCTCGAAGACGGTGTCGTCTACTATTCGATACCCAACAGGTAATTTAATTGGGGCAGATTCCATCAAAAAGACTTAGTTATCTCTCGCATCCCACTTCTTCATGACTTCGACCGAGCGTTCGACGACCTTCTCGCTGGCTTCACCTTCCATGCGGTGCCCTGCACCGTCAATGACGACATATTCGCAGTCTGGAAGAGCCGCACGCGCTTCATCGAAGAAGTGAGGGTCTTCGCCAAAGCTCCCTTCGGTACCGGTAATGATGACCGTAGGGATCATGCACTTGGAGATCAGTGAATAGATATTCGTGGTGATCGTCTGCTTGTGCTCAAAATGCATTATGTCTGCAGCATAAAAACTCGGATCGACAAGGATCAGACCTTTGATCTCGGACTGCCTCAGCGTTCCGGCATATGAAGTCACCAGTCCGCCCATGCTGTGTCCGTATAGATATATATTAGAAGTATCAACATATGAGATATATTCGAGCGAATCGATCACGGCATAAAGATCCAGCACCTGCTCGAAGATAAAATCACCGAGATATTCCGGGTCGGCATAAGAATCCGGAGGAGTTCCGTTCTGGAACTGGAATTCGATCACGGCATAACCTTTTTCGCTGTAGCTTTGCGCCTTATTGGAATACCGTCCGAAATGGGAATAAAGTCCGCCCGATATGACGATCGTCTTAAAAGGTCCTTTGCCTTCGGGATGCGTTATCTTTCCTTCAATGGGATTGCCGTCTCTGTAAAAAGTTATATATTGGATCTGCCCTTCTTCATCTTCAATCTCAGGCTCTTTTATCGAATAATCTATCGACAGGAAGATTGGCAATTGAGGTTCAGTCTCTCTGGGTTCTGTGGACATCATTATCCTTTGGACCGTGGTCTCGGGGGGTGTCTCCGAAGGCTCGGTAACCTGCGCTCTGCCGCATGATGTCAGCAAAACGAGCATTACGGAAACAGCAGGAATGATGTGTCTTTTAATATTCACCGGTTGACCCACACTCATAATATCTTTTAGAATTATAGCATGGTATCAGATGCTGCTTTCTGATCCATATGGGACCCAATCTTAGAGATAATTTGCATCGAAAATTTTATCTTTATTTTTCAAACGGCTTTTGGTATTATATATAGGTTTAGGCATTTTTAATACCAGGGGGATTGTATGTCTAAAAAAGTAATTGCTATTATCGCCGTTGCAGCGACCGCAGTAATTGCCGTTGCAGTTGTTCTTGCAGTAGTTTTTTCCAAAGCAAACAGTTACAGACTTCTCAAGATGTTCGAGTTCGAAGGAACCGGAACCATCTATAGAGAAAGTAAGGGCGATCTGACCCCTTATCCCAATATGGTATTGGAGAGCGGTGATAAGATCTCACTGGTATCCGGTCTCATGACCATCCAGGCTGATGACGATAAGTTCCTGACTCTCGATGAGCATACAACGATCATATTAAATGCCACAGGCACAAAGACCAACAGCAGAACCCAGATAGAGCTCCTTGAAGGCGGTATTACCAGTGATATCAGGAATAAGCTCTCCGCCGATTCGACTTATGAGATCAATACGCCTAACTCGGCGATGTCCGTGCGCGGTACGGTCTTCTACACATTCGTCTATGAGGAAAAAGGCGTCAAGTATACAAGAATCTGCTGCTTCGAAGGTGAAGTCGTAACCAATCTCGTATATAAAGACGGAACCACCGATATCACACCGGTATCAGTTCCCAAGGGCAAGGAAGTCATCATCTATGAGGATGATACCACGACAGCCTACCTTTACAGCGAGCCGCGCGATATCGAATACCATTCGATCCCGGAAGACGAGCTTCTTGAACTCAAGGACCTTATCGATAACGAGAATAAAGAACTGTCTATTACAAGTCCTGAGATCCAAAGGATCCTTGACGGACCTTACTATGTATCATTCACATATAACGGACAAGTATTCGGAACACAGACAGTAGAAAAAGGTGCGCTTGCACAGATCCCGTCACTTAGTCCTTCTCCTGAAGGAGGCTGGGATTTTATCTTTGACCAGCCGATCGAACATGACACAACGATCGAGTGGAAAGAATGAGAGGGGGTATCGATATGAAGCTGAATAAAACACTGATCAACAGAAAAACTCTTATCAAAGCTATGAGTTCTGTCCTCAGTCTTGTGCTGACTGCCAATGCCGGCCTTGAACTTATGACCGAGAACATATTCGCCGCTGACGGAGTTATAACACTCAGCGGAAGTACCGTTACAACCACATCGTCTCTTGCTGATAACGGATTTGAGAACTTCTATCTTATTAACCTTAACGGCAGTACATTAGTTTCCAAATCTGATGACAAAAACGATAACGGTGTAACCATCGGTAGCGGCTATGATTTTATTATTAATAAATGCTGCACCCTTTCACAGGAAACCCCCTACACATTCGGAAATGTATCGCTTAGAGGCGGAACGGCCACTTTAGCTTCTGCTACACTGAAGATAACCACCGGCATTAATACTTTTAACGGTGCAATAGCCGGAACGGGCAATAACGAGATCCTTAACTATGCCACATTCAAGATGGATACTTTTAATGCTTCCGCTTTTGCCTCCAACGGAATCCAGGCATTCAATAACGGTAAAGCATGGCCTTCCGGAAAAGGTATATACGGAACCGGAACTATACAAGCAAATAGCGTTTATATTAACAGCAACATATATAACGATGTTGAAGGTTCAGAGATTCGGGTAACCAACACTTTTGTAAAAGACGGCAGAGATATCAATGCAGTTGTTATTGCAAGTCCTAATACCTATATCACATCCGAGGGCGGTACCTTTACTCTTCAGGTCGGTAACATAACAAAAGAGATTACAGGAGCATTCACCGGGAAAACAGCATATGAAGTATTGGGAAGCCCTGAGATCCTTCTCTATAATGACACCGTCCAAATATCATCAGGAATGGCAGATAACGGGTTTACCAATTATTACCTGACAGATATTAACGGTACTAAGGTATCAAAGTCCAGCGATAAGGAAGATGAAGCTGTAAGCGTTGTTGACGGTTATGGCTTTAAAATACAAAAATGCAGCACGTTAAATGTGCTCACTCCGTATGTTTTTAGAAGTGTAAATCTTGAAGGAGGAACCGGTTCTTTATCGACTGCAGAGCTTAAGATTTTAGCTGACGTAACCTTTAACGGGAGTATTATGGGAACCGGAAATAATCAGATCATTAACTATGGCACATGCAGGTTCGATAATTTTGTTGTTTCTGATTTTACAACTAGCGGAATAAAGGAATTCTGTAACGGTAAAGAATATCCGTCCGGAAACGGTGTGCATGGAACCGGTTGGATCATCGCTGATAGAGTTTATATTAGTAATGGTGCATATAGTGATGTCGAAGGTTCGGAGATCATAGTTGAATCTCAATTCATGATTTCCACCTGTGACATTAATTCCACTGTTATTGCACAGCCTAATACCAATATCAATAGTACCAATAGTTCTTTTAAACTTAAAGTCGGGGACGCTGAAAAGTTGATAACCGGATCTGTTTACGCTTCAGCAATTAGTCTGTTTGATAATCCCGGTGTTACGCTCGACACCATTCCCGATCCGTACTACGGAACGACTTATGATTTCAGCAATCTGATAAGCACTGCATCCGGTTATGACAGCTCTAAGGTCTACTTGGAGTATTCAAAGGACGGATCAACTGTCCTTTCAGAAAAACCTGCAGCTGTCGGTTCTTACTATGTCCGCGCAGTAGCACCTGCTTCCGGATCTTACAGGGAAGATACGACTTCATGGACATCTTTCAGCATCAAATATCTGCCTTTGGATGAGCTTTATCCTTCCGGAGCTCCGTACTTTACGGTAAGCGGCACAGTCAACGGAAAATATATACCCGAAGCACTGGTCTTCACAGCACCCGACGGTGTCCTGATCGGCTGCCCTACACTTCCAGACTTCGAAGATTTTTCGAGTTCCGTAACTCTTACAGAAGAGGATCTGTATGTTGACGGTCATGTCAATGAAGACCTCGAGGTCGTATTTGTCAGGTCTTCCGACGGAGCCACAACCGACGGAAAAGCTGTCAGCTACTTTATCAGCGATATCAGAGAATATGTTTACGATCATTACGATCCGGTTTTCGAGGCTTTCATCGTTAATGCCGAAGGCGGTATGCTTGAAACATCCGTTGACGAGGAAGATGCAGTCATCGTGGCTGACGAGTTAGATATCAGCGTATACGATGACAACCTTAAGTCCGTGATCATGGAAGTTGACGGAACCAAGACCGACCTGAGCAGCAAGATCAGCGGCGGTCAGTGTGAGATAACACTTTATGGTACGGTCGCTAAATACAAGACCGTAACGATCACCGCAACCGACATGGCAAACAGAGTATCAAAGGCCAGCTTCAAGCTTTATCATGAACCTGTCGATCCTTCTCTCACAGTTACAATTCCCGATACTATCTATGTCGGTGATGACTATACACCTGACATCATTACTAATTCCGACGGTGACATAAAGGTCGAATACTCCAACGGATCCGTAACATCAGCTGAACCGTTTACAAAGGCAGGAACTTATAATCTGTCTGTTAACGTATCGGCAACTGATTACTACAACGAGGCTTCTTATAATACAGAGTATAAAATTTTAAAGAAGACTCCCGCTTCATCAGTAACAGTAGCAGATATCTATGTTGGCGGTACAGTTAATCCGGTATTTACATCAACTTCAGACGGAAAGAGCACCGTTACTTTCGAATATAAGAAGGCTGATGCGGCCGATACCGCATATTCAACAGTTGTTCCTTCCGCTGCAGGCACTTATACAGTAAGGGCTACTGTTGTTGAGACAGATGCTTATCTGGAAACTGTATGCACCGATACTTTCACGATCAGAAAGTATGTTGCCGAATCTAAGGTTTCCGTAGAAAACATCTTTGTAGGCGGTGAGGTCAAGCCCGTGGTTACGACAGAATCCGACGGCAAGGCTTCTTTCGAATACAAATTAAGTTCAGCTCCCGATACGGAATACTCATCTGTTGTTCCTTCCGCTGCAGGCACATATACCGTAAAAGCTACGGTACCCGAGACTGACACTTACCTGGGCACAACATGCACCACATCTTTCACGATCAGCAAGATCACTGCCGTAGCTGAAGTATCCGTTGAAGACATCTTCGTCGGCGGTGAGGTCAAGCCTATAGTTACAACTGAATCTGACGGCAAGGCTTCATTCGAATACAAAGCAAGCACAGCTCCTGATACGGAATATTCTTCTGAAGTTCCTTCTGCCGCTGGCTCATA
The DNA here is from genome assembly GCA_024684815.1 of Saccharofermentans sp. Taxonomy (GTDB): domain Bacteria; phylum Bacillota; class Clostridia; order Saccharofermentanales; family Saccharofermentanaceae; genus Saccharofermentans. The sequence goes on from JAIKWL010000057.1 coordinate 47,752, forward strand.
TACAGTAAAAGTAACGATCCCCGAGACGGATGCTTACTTAGGCACAACTTGCACAGATACTTTCGCTATTAAGAAGCTCGTCGTCAAAGGCAGCGTCTCGGTAGAAGACATCTTTGTAGGCGGCAAGGTCAACCCTGTGGTTACAACAGAATCCGACGGCAAGGCTACGTTCGAATACAGATCAAGCTCTGCTTCCGGTTCAGGCTATGCCTCTGCTGTTCCTACTGCAGCAGGCACTTATACCGTAAGAGCAACCATTGCCGAGACTGACACCTACGAAAAGATCGTATGCACATCTGAGTTTACGATCAGTCTCAACAAGGTCACCCTGATGGAACTTTCCATCAAGGACTTCTTCGTAGGCCAGAGCCCTGACATCGAATATCAGAGCAATTCCGACGGAAAGATGACCGTAATGTATAAGCGTTCCGATGCCCCCGATACAGCTTATACAGAAAAGGCTCCCACACAGCCCGGCAAGTATACAGCCCGCGCAACGGTACCTGCGACAGATATCTATGAAGGCGCAAGCTGCACAACGGAATTCAGCATCTCTTACCTTGATGCTCCCGATACGGTCTTTGTTCCTTTCGGAACAGCAGGTAAGAACGGTTACTTTAAGAGTGATGTAGTCCTTAATGCTCCAAAGGGCTTCACGATCTCTACAACATTCGGTGAGAATTATGCCCTGAGCATTCCTTATTCCGAAGACATGACAGTGATCTATCTGAAGAGAGATGACGGCGCACTCACAGCTGCGATCCCTATCACCAAGAGACCTTTGATAGACAAGACCGCACCTACGTTAACAACTTCATCAGGAGAGTTCGATGACGGTGCCACTATCTATGCTGCAAACCTTAATGTGGACATCAGTGATACAAATCTTGCATCACTTACCATAAACAACGAGAAAGTGGATCTTTCAACCTTAACAGGCAACAAGCTTACATTAAGCTCCGGCCTGGGAACCACCGAATATAAGATCATTGCAGAAGACATTGCAGGAAACATCACAACGATCGACTTTATCCTTAAGGCCGAATGGCTGGAAAGCGGAGTCATACTCCCGGGTGTTGCACTTCCTCTGTCAGAAGATGAATCCTATACTCTCGACAGCGGTTCATGGACAGTAACCATGACCTCCGACGGTAATATCGTGGAAGATACGACCGTATATAACGGCGATATGCCGGTCTATGTTAACGAAGGCGGCGACTATACATTTACTAAGGTAAGCTGATCAGTCTATGCGCAGGAACCTGTTAAGCGTAATAGATACTCTCTTAGTAGGAACTCTTGTTTTCCTGCTCACCTTTACGAACCTGTTCAGCGCATTGGATTACATCGCACGTGATTATCTCTATCAGGTGCCGAGAGGTATAAAGAGCGACATCAAGATCATCGGTATCGACGGCCGGACTTTGGAAGAATACGGCCCTATCCAGACATGGTCAAGAAGCGTTTATGCCGACCTTATAGATAAGCTTAATGTTGATGAGAATACAAAGCCCTATGTAATAGGATTCGATATCCTGTTCTCGGGCAATCTCGACAGTGAAGGCGACCAGGCTCTCGTTGATGCTGCGGCAAAATACGATAACGTCGTTGTCGTAAGCGATCTTCATTACAGCATCAGATGGGCAGTCGACGATAACGGAACCAAATATTATCCGGTAAGCGAGATCTATAATCCGTACCAAGAACTGCTTGATGTTACCACCGTAGGCTACTGTAATGTCTCCCAGGATTCCGACGGAACCGTAAGAAGGATCCTCCCTACAGAAACATTCGAAGGCAATACATACTATTCGTTTGCCAAAGTCATGTACGATAAGTACTGCTCTGTGCGGGGCGTAACACCTAATGAGATACCCACAGACAAGACCGGAAGATCGCTCATCAACTATTCAGGCAAGCCCGGAGATTACGAATGCGTCTCCATGGCAGACGTACTTGACGGTAAGTTCGATCCGAGGATCTTCTCTGACAGCATTATCTTCGTCGGCGCATATGACTCGGAGATGCAGGACGACTTCGTAGTCCCTAACGGCGGAAGCCGCCAGATGTACGGAGTTGAGATCCACGCCAACATCTTCCAGTCCTATCTCCAGGGAAGATTCGCTTTGAACGGCAATCCCTATATACTGGCGATTGTAACCGCCATTGCCGCAATGGTGATCCACCTTCTTTTCAAGAAACTCAAGATTTGGCACTCAGTATTATTGCTTTTCGCATCCATCGGCGCAGAGATCGCACTCCTGGTCTTCATCAACAACAACGGTTATTCGTTCAGCGTCATCTATTTCCCGTTGGTGATCGTCCTGTCATTCTTCTATTCGATCGGCATCAACTATCTCATCGAAGTCCGTAAGAAGAAAAAGGTTCTCAATGCATTCCAGAAATATGTCGCTCCCCAGATCGTTGAAGAGATCGCAAAGAAGGGCGATTTTGAGATCAAGCTCGGCGGCGAGAACAGAGACATTGCAGTACTCTTCGTTGATATAAGAGGCTTTACTACCATGTCGGAAGCCTTAGAGCCTGAACAGGTCGTAGAGATCCTTAATGAGTATTTGAGCCTTACGACAAAATCGATCTTCGATAACAGCGGCACGCTTGATAAGTTCGTCGGAGATGCGACCATGGCTGTCTTTAATTCTCCTTTCGATCTTGAAGACTATGAATACAAAGCTGTCTGCGCTGCAATGGATATCGTCAAAGGCGGCGAAGCCATCGAAGAAAAATTCATGAAACGCTTCGGCAGGAGCGTCGGCTTCGGCGTAGGCGTCAACGTCGGTCCCGCAGTCGTCGGCAACGTAGGGTGCGAGTTCAGAATGGACTTCACGGCCATCGGCGACACCGTCAACACTGCAGCAAGACTTGAAGCTAACGCCAAAAAGGGCCAGGTCCTCATAAGCGACGTTCTCTATGAAAGACTCAAAGACCGCCTTGAAGTCAGCGAAGTCGGTGAGATCCCCCTCAAAGGAAAGACAAAGGGCGTCTTCGTTTACGAAGTAAAGAAGATAATCGGCAGAGACTGATATTATTTCTTGGTTTTTTGAAAGATAAGACCAACCGCAAACTGACTGTGAAACAGAGATCACTATTTCACAGGCAGGCGCGATCGTCTGAAGGACTTTTTAAAGAATATGCGGGCTCATGGTTAAGCCACTTGGCTCTTTATTTTGAATTTACACAATTATACGGGCACGGCGTAAGATTGCTTGAATTTACGTAAAAGTGTACGCAAATCTCGCTCAGAGCGTACAGTCCAGCGTAAGATCGCTTGAAGTGCGTAAATCCGAACCTAAATCGACTTCAGAAGGTTCGGATTAGCGCACTGCACTTCAGAGTACGGAAATTCGTGAAAAACCGTACTGAAAATTGCACTTTCCCATAAAAGTGCACTCCGGAGTACGGAAATTAGCCCAAAAACCGTACTCTAGCGTGCACTTTAGTGAAGACTTGTTTTTCAACCCCACAACGTTCCGAAGAACCGGTTTCTTATTCCCATTCCCCTACATATATCCCGGAGTAATCCTCGTCGTAGTAATCACCGAAAATGTCGCCGTTGTAGCCGTCGTAATCGCCGCTGTAGTCATCGTAATCGTCACTATAACCGTCGTAGTCTCCGCTGTAGTCATACTCGTAATCGCCGTAGTAATCACCACTGTAATCCTCGTAGTAATCGTCGCCGTAGTCTTCATAGCGCTCGGAATACTCGTCATCCTCGTAGTATCCGATGTACGGGCCATCCGCAGAACCGAAGGCTCTTTGCGGACGGTTGCCCGGATAATCAAGATAGTAGGAAGAGCTTGCGCGCTCGGGATAACGGGAGCTGTCAAACGAGTGGTGTTCGTCAGCGATCTCTTCGTCGGTGCACATGAAATACATTTCCGGATGATCTTTGAAAACGGTGGCGTCGCAGTGATACCATTCGCCGTCGAGCTGTACGAGATTCCAGTAGTGGCCGTTCGTATATACAGGATATCTTTCGACCATCATGTTGGGGATGCCGGCACAGTCGAGGAGCATTTTCGCGCATGCAAAGTAGACATAGCAGTCGCCGCTCTTTCTTGTAAATCCTCTGTATGCCGCGTCCTCAAAAGACAGCTCGCTTGTCATTGCCTGATAGTAAACATTAGAATGCACCCAGTTGAAGATCTCTCTTGCAGTATCGACATCGTTATCGCACCAAAGCGTCGACATGATGTTTTCCGCAACGGTATATGCCGGAGATGATTTGCTGTATGAGATGCCGTCATTTGTCTTGGTATGTTTCTTATCGGACAGGTCCTTGACCTTGCCTCCTGCAAGATCTTCCTTATCAGTATCAGTGGAAGTATTCTTGTTCTTTGTTTTCGAGCCCGCTTCGAAAACAGCTGCCGCCTTAAGATCATCATTGCCGTTCAGATAATACCAGGTGCCGGCAACTGATGTCAGGACTATTGCTAAGACTCCGAATGCGCAAAGGATCTTCCTGCCGGCATGGCTCTTCTTTTGGGTGCCGGTCTTAACGGTCTTTATGGCCTTGACGGAAGGCTTTCTGACAGTTCTTTTCCTGACAGGCGTATATGTCTGCATTGCAGTGAAATCAGTGTAGCTGCTTACAGGAAAACTGTCGCTGATCGGATTGAATTCCGTATAATTGCTGCTGACCGTATTATCCGGCGTCAGATACCAACCTTTTATACCCATTACTATTTCCCCTTTAATACTATTTGTTCTTTAATACTTTTTTCGCCGGGCACGTTCTTGTGCCTTCTGTTTCTGGATTAAGGGTAATCTTCGGGGTTTTCAAATAATCTTCATTTCAGCATCAAAACGACAACAATATTGAGAGAAAAAATCGGCATAGGAAGGCGCAAAAAATCATCTTTGATGGGTCAGAACCCGGCAAATAACGGGCCCGGACCTCATCAAAGGACCGGCAAAGGATCCCATTAAACGACGGCAAAGGACCACAACAAATTTATGGCACTCAGGCCCCCAACAAAATTCATGGCAGGTCGAGTTCTACGCCGTTGAGTGCGGATTCTCCGTCCCATTCGCTTTCCCATACCAGAAAGCTGACTGTGGGACGTTCTTTGTAGACATGGAAGAAGACCTCAACGGCATTGACTCCGTTTTCGGTAACCATCAGATAAAAAGACCCCTGGCCTACCGTGATATTAGGATAGATCTCTTTCCATACTTTCTTTGTTAAATCCAGGACTGCCTCATCGGTGACCGTATTGAGATCAACAATAATCTCCTTGATACTGTATTCGGTCCGGCTGAAAAGATCTGCATAGTCATCGCCGTAATGGTAGTCCTGAAAGTCTATTGAGAGAATGTCTATATTGATATCCATGCCTTCGGGAATGTTTTCTTTAGCAATGATGTACTTTTTGAATTCAGCGAAGAAGTCAGGGCTGGACCCTGAAAAATCAGTGACCAGAGTATCAGTGATCCTGTCACCCTGAGTAACCATTACCTCATATGTCTTATCATCCGGAAGTACCGGAGTATGCACGTCATATATTATTCCCGTTTGAGAAGCGATCTCAAAACTTGAATTATCGGCAACATCGTCACCATATTTGGATGTCAGATATTCTCTTATCACGGGCTGCAGGTTCCGGCACTTTCTCTCACGGCTCACATTTTCCATAAAGATCGAAGCCAGAGCGGAAACTACAACGGCACCTGTAAATATCCAGGCGGCAATTTGCAGTTTGGGATATTTGCTGATAACTTTCCTTGAAAAAGAGATCTGGTAAATCAGGCACAGCAACGGCAAAAGGCAGATCAGACATTCATATGCCAGCGTAACTATAATCGCAGACAGACCGAAGAACCAGGCAAAACTCATGAATCCGAAAAAGGTGCCTGTAAAGCCTTTATAGACAGCATAAATAAACGGAATAAAAGACGCGAAGAAAAAGACCGTACCGATTACTTCACCGATTATATTTATCAGTTTTTTATTGTCAGTATTTTTCTCCATTTTTATCTCCCTGCATGACTGCTCTATACCGGTATACTAACATGACGTTTCACGTTTTTCAAGAGAATTTTATCGAATAACGATATTTATTTTCGGTTTTTCGAAAAAGAGGCGCGGCAAAAAACGGCGAAAAAAACAAATTTCAAAGCTGATAACGGGAGTTGACACCCTTCCCCGCCGTGTGTTACATTCACGCTGTAATTCCCATGAGGGAGTAGCAAGCGCTTTAGCGTAGCAAGTCAACATACTGGTCTTAACGGCCTGGCTTGTTTTAAATTGCGAGACTCATGTATAGCCTAACTATACATGTGTTATTCGTTGATTAAAGTAAGGAACAATAACCCAAGTATAGTCACGCTGTACTTGGGTCTTTTTATTGTTAAGGGCTTTAGGGAATTTTGAAAATCTATAAAGTCAGGAGAAAAGCAAGATGGAGAAATTCCTCGAGATCAGGGACCTGAAGAAGAGTTTCGGTACAGGCGAGGCCAGACAGGAAGTTTTAAGGGGTATGAACTTCACTGTCGAAAAGGGCGAGTTCTGTGTACTGTTGGGACCTTCAGGTTCAGGCAAATCAACATTACTGAACATCATTGGCGGGATCGACACGCCTGATTCGGGCTTTGTAAGCATCAAGGGCGACAAGCTCGAAGACATGAATGAGAAACAGCTTACGATCTACAGAAGAAAGCACTTGGGTTATGTATTCCAGATGTATAACCTTATCCCCAACCTTAACGTAAAAGAAAACATCGAAGTCGGTGCATACCTTTCGGACAAGCCCTTGGATGTCGAAGAGGTCATCACGACATTAGGTCTTCAGGATCACAAGTACAAATATCCCAATCAGTTATCCGGCGGTCAGCAGCAGAGAGTCTCTATAGGACGTGCCGTCGTAAAGAATCCGGATATCCTGATGTGCGACGAGCCGACAGGCGCTCTCGATTACAAGACTTCAAAAGAGATACTCTCACTTATCGAAGACTGCAACAAAAAATACGGCAGCACGATCATAATGGTCACTCACAACGAGGCGATCAGATACATGGCTGATCACGTCATCAAATTAAGGGACGGTGTTGTACGTCATAACGACATCAACACCGAAAAGATCCCCGCTTCCGAGCTCGAATGGTAAGGAGGCAGAAACATGAGAAATCCACTTATCAGGCGAATCCCAAAAGAGCTCGCTTCTGATTGGCACAAGTATCTTGTCATCATTCTCTTTATGGTCGGAATGATCGGCGTCATCTCCGGCATGTATGTCGGCCGTGAGAGCATGGTCGCTTCGATCGAAGCAGGCAAGGAAGAACTTAATCTTGAAGACGGATGTTTTGAGCTGTCGCACAAAGCATCCTCCGAACTTTTAGACAGCATTAGCACCGGCGAAAAGGCCGACGTCAGACAGTACTTCATCGACAAAGGGATCAAAGAAGCTGATGAGGAAGTCGCAAAAGCCGTCGAGGAAGAGCTTCACACTCAAGTCGAAGATGCGATCGAAAACGGTGTCCGCACCCAGTGCGAAGCTTTGGGAGTAACAGGCGAAGAGATCATCAAAAGCTACATAGACGAGGCTATGGATGAAAACTTTGAAAGCGCTCTTGAAGAAGCGCGTGATTCAAAGGAATTCAAAGATGCCGTAAGCGAAGCATATGAAGAAGCACATAATGAAGTGATCAAAGCCGTTGATGAGGAGTGGGCCGATATCGAGGAGGAATATAACCTTAACGATGAGGATTTTTCTCCCGTCAAAGTAACCGTCACAGATCACTTCTACCGCAATGAATCGGAAGACAACGATAATGACGGGACAGAAGATTCGACTGTAAGGATCTTCAAGAGCGATTCTGAAGTCGACATGGCCTATGTCATCGAAGGACGTACGCCCGAAAAGATCAATGAGATCGCCATCGACAGAAACCATGCTGATACAGTCGGCGTTAAAACCGGAGATGTGATCACAGTAAGCGGAAAAGAATATGAAGTCGTCGGTCTTCTGTCATTTGTTAATTATCTTACGATGCATGAGTCAAACACCGATCTGATGTTTGACGCATTCGGTTTTGATGTTGCAATGGTGACACCTGAAGCATTCGATGAACTGCCTTCAAGACTTCACTACAATTACGCATTTCTTTATGACGTAAAGCCCGCAAACAAGATCGAGCAGGCTGACTGTTCCGAATATTTTCTTAAAGGGCTTATAACACAGTCTCTCGTATACGATAATGAGATCAAGGATTACCTTCCGACATACTTAAGTCAGGCAAGAAATTTCGCGCCTTCCGATATCGAAGGAGATTCCACGGGAACGGGGATCTTCTGCTATATCCTTATCGCAGTTATCGCATTTATCTTCGCGATAACGATAAGCAATACGATCGATAAGGAAGCTTTGGTAATAGGCACTCTCAGAGCATCGGGATACAGCAAGGGCGAGCTCATAGTTCACTATATGTCGATGCCCGTAATAGTTACTCTTGCAGGCGCTGCGATAGGAAATATACTGGGCTATACAGCTTTTCGCGACATGGCTGTAAAGATCTATTACAACACATACAGCATCCCTTCACCGAGGCTCGTATGGAGTTCATCAGCGATGGTAAAGACTACCGTTATCCCGCTTCTTCTGATGTTCTTTATCAACCTCTTCGTTATCGTTAAGAAGCTTCAGTTAAGTCCTCTGAAATTCCTAAGGCACGACCTTACAAAAACGAAGCGCACAAAAGCAAGAAGGATCCCTGCATGGTCTTTCTTAAGCAGATTCAGGATAAGAGTCCTGTTCCAGAATTTGCCTAACTACGCGGTGCTTATTTTCGGCGTTATCCTGTCAGAACTGATGCTCTGCTTTGCATTCGGACTTAATGACTCTCTTGCAAATTACGGGGACAGAGCGCCTGATATGGTTTTCGCTGATTATCAGTACATGCTGATGGGATATAAGGATTCCGACGGAAACATCATTGCGACAGAAGAAGAGTCGGCAGAAAGATTCAGCTGCACGAATCTCATGTATCCCAAGGATATAAAGGCAGCTGCAAGGTCAGGTATGGGCAGCGGCGGTGATGAGAGCGTCACGGTTTACGGTGTCGCTGATAACAGCTCATACATTACACTGCCTTCGGATCTGCCATTAAATACGGTATGTGTATCGACTGCTTTCAGAGATAAGTTCTATCTCAAAAAAGGTGACGTCATAACTCTTAACGAAGAGTACGAGAACAGATCCTACGAATTCACGATCGGCGGCTTTACCGACTATGAAGGCGGCATCGCCGTATTCATGGATAATGAGAGCTTTAATAAGATCTTCGACAGGAAGCCGGATGAATTCTCAGGCTACTTCTCGAGAAATGAGATCACGGATATCGACGAACAGGACATCGCAACAGTAATTACGGTAGATGACATCTCAAAGGTAACCACGCAGCTCATGCACTCGGTCGGCGGCTTCATCGAGATCTTCAAGTATGCGATGATCGTTCTTGCGGCAGCCCTGATCTATCTTCTTGCAAAGATCATCATCGAGAGAAACGAGCACTCGATATCCATGGTCAAGATCTTGGGCTTTAAGACCGGTGAGATCGGATCACTTTATATAGTTCCCACTGCTATTGTGGTAACCGTGTTTACCGTGATAAGTCTTTTCATCGGCTATCTTATGATGCTGTGGATCTTCCACGTGTTCATGCTCCAGATGGACGGATATTTCGCATTCTATATGAGCCCTCTGTCGATGGTCCTTTCAGTGGTATATCTGCTTTTGGGTTACGCATTCGTATCGGTGATCGACTACATCAGGATCCGGAAGATCCCCATGGACGTTGCACTCAAGAATATCGATTAACAACCTCCTGCCTGTCATTGTGGAATGGCAGGCAGGCATATGTTAAGATATCTCGAGCAATCAATATGAGGGGATAATACGGGGTTATGAAAAAGAAGATAATTACGGCAATCGTTTTGCTGGTCTTTGGCTTGTGCGCAATTGCAGCAGGCATATTCGGTAAATCATTTACAAGATCATCTGATGTTTCAGGCTTTACTGATGACTCTGTCGGAAAGACAGTCAAGCTCTGTACAAGCAGTGATACGTTCTGGCCGATTGATTCGCAGAACGGTATTTACTATACGGATGAGGTCAACATGTGCGTTGCCATTCCCGATGAGGCATCTTACAGGATCGATGCCATGAATATGTACAATACTGCCCAGACAGTAACGGGAACGGTCAGGAAAGCTCCGGCTGAAATGAAAGAAAACGCGGCCAATTCCCTCATCAGTCACTATGAGATGATGGAGGAATATATCGAAGGTTTTGAATTGACTGATGACGACCGCGAATACTTAAGAACCTCCATTGCCGATTATTATATCGAGATAACCGATACAAACATTCAGACGGTAAAAACGTTAAGACTGCGCTTTATATTGCCGGAGCGGTATTGCTGCTTGCGTCAGTGATCTTCTGGGTCTCCGCATTTTCGCGAAAATCAGCAATCAAGATATCCCTTGTTTTCGCAGGAATCATTGTATTGCTTGCAGTGGCTTTGATCGTGATCTTTTTTAAGCAGATAGGCCTTATGTCCAACATAAGAAAGGACGTCGAAGGCGTCTACTACATGGAGTACGACAAGGAATTAAAGCTCGACGATATGCTCGCTGCCGGAATCACTTCGGATGAGGAACTGCTCGAATGGATCAACAAAAATGAATTCCACGGTATGGGCTTCGTAACCCTCGATAAGGAAAGATACGGATGTTCTTCCTTCGCTGCAAAGTCACCTGACGGAGACATATTATTCGGACGCAATTTCGATTATCCCGAGACAGATACCGTCATGGTATATATGAATCCCGAAAACGGTTACGCCTCATATGCCATGGCTGATCTGGCAGTTATCGGAGTCGGAAGGGGACCTGACGAGATCGATCCTGATTCCCCTATTGGAAAACTGATCATGACTTCCACTCCTTACCTCGTATGCGACGGCGTTAACGAAGCCGGATTAGGCATCAGCAACCTCGAGCTCGATATCGGTGAACTGCATCAGGACACGGGAAGGCCTGATCTGTTTATCTATACGGCCCTTCGCGTCATTCTCGACCGCTGCGCTACCGTTGATGAAGCAATTGCTTTTCTGGATCAATATGACATTCATACACATAACGACGTCAGACAGCATCTTTTTATCACAGACAAATCCGGGCGCGCAGTCGTTGTCGAATGGTTCGATGATAAGATGTATGTCAATGAACTGAATGCGGTAACGAACTCCGTATTGACTCCCGGCGATCATTACGGCGAAGAATCCGACTGGAGACTGGATGTACTCCTGGAAGAACTGTCGGACAACAACAATGTCTTAACACATGATCAGGCCAGGGATCTTCTCGATGCCGTCAGTCAGGGCAGTTATACCGAGTGGTCCGCCGTATACGATCTCAACAGTTTTTCTGTTGATGTATATGTGGACTGTCATTACGATCATCCGTACCATTACGGGCAGAACTGATTGCCTCGGGTGGTACTCCCTTTCGGTTTGTCATAGAAGATACTTCACAGAGCGAATAGACCTTTTCGATTTCATCAAAGCATCTGCTAATAAGGCAGATATAGACCTTTGCGATTTCATCAAAAATCCGGCTTTTAGGGCGGTTTGTGATGAATTTTTCGAGAAAATTCATCACAATAACGACTTTTCGGGGAATTTGTGATGAATTACTTCTGGCTGACTTCAAACATCAAGGTCCGGTTGCGGATAGTATAAAACTTCTTAACCGGCCTGCTTTTAACAATGTTAAATCCTGTATAATGGTGAAAATACGGGAATAATGCGGGGATTTTTAATTATGGCCGGAAGGATAATTAAGAGGAAGACCAGGAATATCACCGCAGTGGTGCTTGCTGCAGCTTTCATATGCTTTGCAGTCATACCGTTTATCCGCGAAGGCAAAAGTCCGAATGTTGCCATTATCTCTCCGGTGATCCCTTTGTATATGATCAAAAAGACCAGTATCCCGCTGCCTTATTCAGGCGGGGCCGCTGTAGTACAGGTTTATTACGATTTCCACCTGCAGAAGCGTGATACATATATTATCGGTATCAAGGTCTCGTCAGAAGCATATATCATTCATCATTCAACCGGGGAAGCGGAGAAGATCAAAGATACGGAGCGTTACCGGTCGATCCTGGATCAGTTCGACTGACCGTCCTTTTGCTTTTTCATGATGCCCTCCGAAAAAATGCCGGATCAATAATCTATCGTAATTTCCGTGAGCGGTGCATACCCTTCCGGAATCGTATCTGAAACACCGACGATATCCCCGACCCACTCGCCGGTACCCCAATAGCCATATCTCAGAAGATACGGCAGAGGATCGATCTTAGGCCCGGTCTTTTCAAGCTTCGAAAACAATCCTCCGGGCTTTTTATCCGGAACTTCTGTCTTTCCGTTACTTAACAAGGTGACTTTTATCTCATCAGGAGAGTAATATACTTTCTTCGTGTGATTCAGCGTATATCTGAAGTCCGTTCCTTTCCGGGCGAAAAGACCTTTATAAGGATCTTCAGTATCAACACCATATTCGTTGAATGCGTCGGATTCGCCGATCTCAACTTCGCGGAGATAAAACTCTATCTCCCGGCGCACATCCTTTTCGGCTCCCGAAAACCACCCCGATATATTCTTATATGTTTCGAAGACCGTATCAAAACCATTGCCCTCATGACCGCTCTCAACCGTCTGATCGTAAAGTTTCTTAATGGTCACGTTATTCTCATCTAACGAAAGAGGCTGGGAGTCACCCAGAAAAAGAATATGCGAGCCACTCCATTCATTGGCTATGAGCTCTCTTAAAGAACACAAAAACTCGTAGTGAGGAGCAGATGACTCCAACAGCTTATTGCCCATATCAAAATCGGAAGGACAGATATATTCCTTCCTGTCCACATTTACCCAGTTATAGTATTCCCCCATATACCGTTCCTCCGGTCAAAAATGCTGAATGACTTGCGCGAAATACTCAATCGTTAAAGGTCACTTGGAAGTATAAGTGCCCGAGATGCGGCCGACTGAAATGACGTTGCCCGTGTTTCCTTCGGCGTCGGTATCAAGTTCGTCCATGAATTCCTTGAGATTATATACCGGTCCGTTGACGGCGCCCCTTGCTTTTTCGACAGGTGCTTTAAGTGCAAATACATAGACATTGTAGCGGTGCGTAGTTCCCGACGGCGGATAAGGCCCGGCGTATTCGACTACAGATGCCCAGCCCTGCGGGAGAGTGGTCTCTGTAATGCCTGCAGACTTCCAGTGAAGGAAATTGGAAGCATTCATGTCGACCATGTAGATGACATATGTGGCCGCACCTTCGACCGGGTCCCAGGAAAGCTGCGGAGAGGCGTTCTCGCCTTCTGAAGTCTTGGAACATATCTCATCCCATTTTCCGTCGTGGAGGCTCTCAGAGGTAACTTTAAAGCCGGAATAAGCGCTTACAAATATATCGTCACTGTTATCTGTCAGATCTGCTTCTGAAACAGCCGTTGTTGCTGTTGTCGTTTCTTCTGTATCTTCCGTTACAGGCGCGGTCTCTTTAGCACTGCATCCTGCTGCTCCAAAAACCATCGCTCCGATAATTATCAGTGACAAAAACTTACGCATAAAAATCCTCCTGATCCTGCCGGACAATATATCACACAAACTTCACTTTCCATTTGCCTTTGAGCTCAAATGCTTCCGGATCTGCGCCTGTTGGTTTGCAGACAAGTGTATCTTCTTCCCACCTGACGAAATCGATATCATCCAGATCGTAAAGATCTTCCCCGCATACGGCATATATCGAGTACCAGTCCTTAGCTTCCACCGGCGTCATCGGATCCTTGAAATCCAGAACGATAACATCTGAGGGAGCTGCCCAGAAACAGCCGTCAACAGCAAGAAGATCGTTCACCGGATTATAAAAACAATTGAACCATATGAAGGTCTCTTCAAATCCTTCCGGAAGTACCGGGTGGGATTCTGCGGGAATGTAATGCATGCACTGAAGAGTGCCGAGATCAAGAACACTGTAACCGTAAAGATCTTCGTCGAAAATAAAGTAAGTGTTTCCGTTTGAGTGATGAATGATGCTTGCCACCCGTGAGTGTCCGTCGGTGTTTTTCCACTCGAAAACTGTATTGCCGTCTTTTATCAGCCTGCATATCTCTCCGTCGACAGCTGCATAGCCTGGCTTGCGGTTCTCTTCATCTGCGTAGTAATAGTATTTAACCGAATAACCCGATTCCAGTTCTTTTTCCCTGTCAGTCTCATCAAACTTTATCTTCGAAAAGATCTGCTCATCAAGCCTTTTCATGGTTTCCCTGTGTTTTTCTGATCCGTAGTAATTCATGTATTTATCCCCTTTCACAAATATCCGTATCTTTATCCCCTGCTTCAGATATTATAAACTGATATAGGGTTATTAGTATATTTTGGCAGTAAAACCACAAGATTTTGTCCCTTTCACATCCCAGTATTATGCTGTGTTCATCCGTACTGAATTCAATGATGTCTTCCCTCAGGAATAAATGCTGCCTTCCGTCTATGGGCACTACGCTGTCACAGGCCTTGAATATCCTTTTCTTCAGGAATAAATATTACTTTTCTTCAAGAGTTATATAAGCAGTGTTCATTGACTTGCTCTGCTTTTTCCAGACCACGATTACCAGAACAACTATTATCGCCACAACAGCTATCGTGAATATTCCCTGCTCGCCTGCATAGTACGGAACCTTCTCATTGCTTGAAAGCGGCTGCAAATATAACTGATCCAGTTCGTTATGTACTGAATGAAGAAGGATCGCAGGTATCACGCTGCCGCTCACACTTCGTGTCCAGCAATAGATCACTGTCACCAGCATCACCAAAACAATGAAAGCTATTATTCCGTATACTATATTTACTTTTGACTGATATACATCTCCAAGGATCAGCGGCAGATGCCATAAAGCCCATATAAAACCGTTGATGATCACCGCCTTGACCTTTCCGAATTCCTTTTCGAGAACAGGGTATGCAAAACCTCTCCATCCCAACTCCTCTCCGGCAGCAGACATCGCGCTTGAGATCAGCAGCGGAATAAAAGATACCGCGATGTAAGTACCGCTTGGAATCCCTTCTCCCCACTCGCCCAAAACGGCTTTTGGAAGCGTATCTATACCTGTTGTCGGATCTTTTAAGACCACCCAGGCCAAAGCATATGTCAGTACCAGATAAAATGCAGGAATAACAATGCTCAGGATGATGTATAACGGCCTGACCTTAAACTTAAACCCCAATGCTCCCTGATTCCTGAAAAACACTTTTGAGCAGACTATTCCTGTTATTCCAGGGACCCACATAAGAAGCGAAACGAACAGGTCAGATTTAGTAAAGATATATAGCAGCTCAAATATCAGGCTCACCGACAGCGTTATCCCGTAAAAGATAAGCAGAGACTTCTTTTCTTTTGACATAATGATTTCTCCTATTCCCCGGATGAGAGCATTCCATAGAATGCTTTTTTCAGCATCTCTGTTATCTGCTCTTCATCGTATTTCATCGAGTTGTTTGCAAGCAGGCTCGCAAGGCCGTGCGCCACGCTGAAGAAGATCAGAAACAACTTGCGCGCTTCCTCAATACCGCAGTCCATTTCTTTAGCAACCACCTTCAGGATCTCCAAGAGCCCGGGATTACCCATGAGCGTATCGATATCCGTTCCTCCGAACTTATCCGTCTGATAAAGGAAGCGGAAAAGGTTCTTCTCCTCATGGCCGAACCTCACATAGTTGAGCCCAAGCGTCAGAAACGGATTATCGTCATTTTCGTCCGGCATAATGTATCCGACATGATACCTGTCAGCCATCTCGTAAGCTGATTCTCTGATCTCGTCTACAGTCTTGAAACTATACAGCACCGGCTGTGTCGAACAGTTCAGATATTTGGCGATCGTCCGGGCATTCAGGTTCTCGTGACCTTCTTTTCTTATGATCTCAAAAGAAGCATCTTCAATCATTTCCTTGGTGATCTTGACCTTTGGCGGCATTGTAATCTCCTTTGTATAACAAGCGTTATATAATGCAGATTATAAATGGTTGCCCGTGTTTGTCAAGGCAGTGTTAAAGGCCGGTCTCTTGGAGGTGTGCCGCAAGCCGTTTTGCTGCGAGTCACGAGTACACTCAAGTGCGTTTTTCGTGCCAAAAGTCTCAAATATCAGCACGAAAAACGCATGGCAGTAAATTGACCTCAAACATCGCAACACTTCAGCACGAATTTCACACCGGAACCGTGCAAAGTGAATTTACGTAAATTGAACGCAAATCGAGCTCAAAGCGTACAGTCCAGCATAAATTTGCTTGAATTTACGTAAATCTGAACGCAAATCGAGCTCAGAGCGTACAGTCCAGCGTAAATTTGCGTTCAGATTTACGTTCCGCAGCACAAAAACTCTCGGCAGTAAATCGCTGCCAAAAACATTGAAGGTAGACTAAGAAACGGACAGCGATTTTCCAAAATCCAATCTATAATAAATACATGGAGGAAGAAGCCTATGTCTCGATCTTATACGCCTGAATTCAAGAAAGATGCCCTGAGATATGTTAAAGAGCATAAGGG
>JAIKWL010000078.1 GCA_024684815.1 Saccharofermentans sp.
TACGAAGTAGCAAAGACCATAACCTGTAGCCTCTGTTCTTGCGAGGGAGCCGCCGAAGCTGAGCTTCTTACCTGTAAGAACGCCGGAGAACTCGTTAACGATCTTCTTGTACTGACCGAACATGAAGCCGATCTCTCTTGCACCTGTACCGATGTCACCTGCAGGTACATCGCAGTCAGGTCCGATATGTCTGTAAAGCTCACGCATGAAGCTCTGGCAGAATGCCATTACTTCGTTGTCAGACTTACCCTTAGGGTCGAAGTCAGAACCACCCTTAGCGCCGCCCATAGGGAGACCAGTGAGGGAATTCTTGAAAATCTGCTCGAAGCCGAGGAACTTAAGGATGCTGATATTTACTGAAGGATGGAGTCTGATACCGCCCTTGTAAGGTCCGATAGCGCTGTTGAACTGAATTCTGTAACCACGGTTAACCTGAATTCTGCCGTTATCGTCGATCCAGGCAACTCTGAACATGATCTGACGCTCAGGCTCTACGATTCTCTCAAGAACCTGCTTCTCGATAAGCTCAGGGTGTACCGGAAGTGCCGGTGCGATAGAGTTAAGGAATTCATATACGGCCTGGTGAAATTCAGGCTCATTAGCATTCCTTGCCATAACCTTCTGCATGAGATCGTTAAGATACTCATTCTCAATCTTGTAATCCATAAGATTTCCACCTTTCTTCTGCCAGGGAACCGTTTTGCAAGTTCGCGCGGCTAATTATTCATTTTGCGGACTTAAAGCTTTGATAAACAAACCTTGTCCAAATCAATCGTTATGTATATTATTACAACACTTTCCCAATTTCAATAGGCAAATAAAAATGAAAGTTCACTGTCGCAAACTTTCATTTTATTCGTAATACATTTTTTCAGTTTGAACCGGTACTTTATGTGGTGGTTTCTGTCACATCAGTAACGATAAAACCTGTACTTTCCGTTGTCTTATCGGCAAACGGGTCATTCTCCATGACCTCATCCCAGGATTCGATACCGAATATCTGGGAAAGCTCACCGTAGTTAACAAGACCGGTAAATCTGTCGACCGCTATGAAAAGTATCAGAAGGAATATCAGAACGAGAAGACCTCTTCGTATGATCATCATACGGCGTTCCGCATTAAACTTCTCGTCAACGCGCTTTTTGGTAGTATAACCGACTACAACATAAACGCGGCTGATATCAGTACGCTTGGGTCTGTTACGGTATTCCCTGATCTTACGCTTAATGTAGTTGACAAATCTTGAAGGCAGCCCTTTAAAAAGTCTGACAGTAGCCCTGTAAGAGCATCCGAGAAAATCAAGCACGACATTGCTCTTGCCAATGCCTGAACCTGAGATCGATGTGTTTGTGTCTTCCTGATTTACTGTCATAGGTTTACCTTCATTGGCGATTATAGCATTGTTTACATAAAGTAAAAAGAATCACCCTGTGCTGTTAACGGCTGCTTTTCCGCTTTTCCTTCCGCGCTTTCCGGCAACAGCTGATTTATTATGAACATTCTTTCTTGTTTTTGATACTTTCATTTCAGGCATATCAGAGGTTTTGTTATCCGGATCGTAATACATGCTTGTAATCAGATTGATTGCAACTGACTTTATCCTGTAGAAAGTAGCTCTGCTGATATACAGCTCTTCACTTATCTTTTCAGGATCTTCGGCAAGATAATAGAAATGATACATAACTCTTGAATACGGATAAGGTATAGAGAGGATGCGCCTCAATAGGCGCTGCGCTCTCCTTCTCCTGCTCATCAGCTCACTGTATTCCTCTTCCATCGATTTAACGAAATCCTCATAACCGTTCGAAAAATCGATCATTACATCGTTCATATCCCCCTGTGCTTTTGGCACATATTCGGTATCACTGACTTTACAGGGAGAATAAAAGCATGCATAAAGATCCATCAGGCTCCTGTTCCTTTCCTCACCTGTTCTGATAAGTTCAGCAAACAGGGATTCTTCAGCACCTGTACGTATCGACAGATCCTCTCTCAGATTACTCAGCCTTTGACTGATTATCGCTCTTGCCTCTTCAAATGATGAAACATCTTCAATGGAATCATCGGAATCGCTGTATTCAAAATACTTCTTTTCCTTCATTATGATCACCTCCGAGATATAAAGTTCGATTCTGAACAATTGTTTGACACAGCATGAACGGTGATATATTATTGTAGAAAATATGTTTGGAGGGTTACTTATGCAGTCCGGAGATAAAAAGACTATTGAACGTGTATATAACTATATTTGCAACTATATCAGCCAGAATCAGATCTCGCCTTCAGTTCGCGATATTTGTGCCGGCGTAGGACTAAAATCCACTTCTTCAGTTCATACTTATCTCAAACAATTGGATAGTCAGGGAAGGATCGAATACAGACCCGGTCTCAGGAGAGCTATTGTTATCAAGCAGGGCTCAGATAACACCGTTCAGGATCTTTCCGACTCTTCAAACGTTACCGATCTTAAAGAATACAGACAGGTTCCGGTTGTCGGAAAGATCACTGCCGGAATACCTATCCTGGCTCACGAAGATTACAGTGACTCTTTCCTCGTAAGCAGATCTATTATCGGAGATACCGAAGCATTTATGCTTAAAGTTCGCGGCAACAGCATGATCAACGCACACATTTTAGATGGCGACCTTATCATCGTACGCAAGCAGAACACTTGCGACGAAGGTGACATTATTGCTGCTTTGATCAATGATGAAGCGACAGTTAAACGTTTTGGCAAAAAGAACGGAGTACCCTATCTTTTCCCTGAGAATGATGACTACTCTCCCATTCCGTTCAACACGGAAGGTTGCCGAATTCTCGGCAAGGTAGTTGGTCTGCACCGATATTCAATTGATTAACTACCTCCTAATAACAAGGGCGCCGATGAGTTTGTAATATCATTATGTTTTCTTTATGTTTTTTTTCAAGTAAAACTTCAAAAATGTCCGATAATTGAGACCAGTCTTGAAGTTTTCTTGATTTAATCAAAGGAACGTCTGCACATATCCAATACTACAGAAGCATTTATTTCAGCTTTGTCAGGCTTAAGGCATGTAACGTCATCGCCCATCCCGCGAAGCCATGTCAACTGTCTCTTGGCATAATGACGTGTTCCGATCCGGATCCTGTCAGCAGCCTGATCAAGAGTCTCTGTTCCTTCTATATACTTAAGCATCTCTTTATAACCGATCGCCTGCCAGCAAGTTGAATCCCGTCTGCAGCCTGACTCGATGAGCATTTTTGTCTCATCAACAAGACCGTTCTCGATCATGATGCCGACGCGCTTATTTATCCTGTCATATAATTCATTTCTGTCCCAACCGATCATAAACACCTTGAACGGGAACATTGGGCCTTTTTCCTTTGACTGACGGTTCTTTTCACTAAACGTAATACCAAGAGCATCATAAACGGCAAGTGCTCTTATTACGCGCCTTGTATTATTCGGATGGATCAGATTTGCAGCTTCCGGATCTGTTCTCTGAAGCCTCTCATACAAAGCTTCTATTCCGTTTTCCTCATACTCTCTTTCGAGATTTATTGTTGCGTCTTCCTCAGCCTTCCTGTCTCCTTCGCCATAATCAAGACCATATAGTAATGAAGATATATATTGCCCTGTGCCGCCACAGACAACAGGAAGTTTTCCTCTTACAAGGATATCCCTGATCACGGGCAAGACTGTATCTATATAATCACTTACGGAAAAAACCGTGCCGGGTTCAATGATATCCGTCATGTAATGAGGGATATCACCGATCTCTTCTTTGGTATCTTTGGCTGTTCCGATATCCAGCCCCTTATAGATCTGCATGGAATCAGCGCAAACAAGCTCACCGCCCGCTTTTCTGCAGATCTCCAGAGCAAGAGCGCTCTTACCGCTCGCAGTCGGTCCTGCGATTACCGGTAAATAAGAGTATTCTTCAAATAAGGGAAATGATTTGTCCATCAGACTATTCTCTTGAAATTCTTCTCAAAATCCTTCTTTGCAACAGTGAAGAATGTTGGTCTTCCATGAGCACAGTGATAAGGATCTTCGAGCTTTGACAGAGATTCAATGAGTTTCATTGCCTCCTGCTCTGTGATCTTATCCCCTGCCCTTATCGCAGCTTTGCATGCAGTCGTCTGGATAAGCTGATACCAGATCTCGGATCTGGAAGGAACCTCACGCTTAAGGTCGGCTAATATATCACTGAATACAGAAGACTGTCTGCCTGCTTTTCCAAGCGGCACTGTCCTTACAGCTATCTGTCTGTCACCTAAAAGTTCGAGTTCAAATCCGTTATCTTCAAAGCGGGAGATATTATCTTCGACAAAGCTGTAATCTTCCCAAGAAAGCGTAAGGATCTGCGGAGTTAAGACCTGTTCTACTGCAGGCTTTAAGCCCGGCTTTTTCTTTACCATGAATTCTTCGTAGAGAACTCTTTCATGAGCTGCGTGCTGATCTACAATAAAACACACATCCTCATTCTGAAGGATTATGTATGTCGCGAAAATGATCCCGACAAAATCTGCCGAGGCAAGCCTGTCGATATCTGTGATCGTCCTGTTTTTTTCCGTATCCTCAATAATGGCAGGAACAGATGTCTGGATAACGGGCGGTTCAGTTACTATATCGGGAGCATCACTATCAACGCGGTTCGTATCATCGTTATCAGCCTGCTGTTCAGCCTCACCGGAAGTCTCCTTAAGAGCGTCCATATCCGGCTTGAAACCTGAAAGTATCTGAAGGAGTTTATTAGCAGCGGCAGGATCGCCCTGCTGCCCCAACTTATGTGATGCTGAAGGAGCAGATTGAGATCTTGCGGATTCTTTCGAACCTTGAGAAGAGAAATCATATCTTAACTGAGTGCCTGTATCCTCAGGAGCATCTTCTTTAGTTACGATCCCTCCGAATGAGATACCGGCTTCACCGCTTTGACTTAAGGCATCCTTTATCCCGTGATATACCAGTCTGAATATATCTCCGTCATTGCTGAATTTGACTTCGCTCTTTTGCGGATGCACATTGACATCTACAGTTCCGGGTTCACAGTAGATCATGAGAAAACAAATAGGGAACTTGTTCTTCATGACAGCATTCTTATATGCCTCATCAATTGCCGCAGATACTGTCTTGCTGTGTATCAACCTTCCGTTAACAAATACGGTCTGCAACCCTCTGTTGCCTCTTACAAAAGATGTCACACCGGTAAATCCTTCGACTCTTCCTCCCTCATACTTAAAGCTTACAGGAACAAGAGCCTTTGCAGTCTCTTTGCCGTATACGGCATATACCGCATCAAGAGCAGATCCGTTGCCGGGAGTAGTAAAAAGAACTGAACCGTCCTTTATAAGCTTTATGGATATCTCAGGCACTATTACAGCAAGTTTTTCTATAAGACCGGTTATGTACATTCCTTCTGTCGAATCTTTCTTGAGGAACTTGTACCTTGCCGGAAGATTCTTAAACAGATTTCTTACATCAACGGTCGTACCGGTACAAACAGGATTATCGTAGATCCCTTTAAGAGAACCGTCTTCGTAAACGACTTTGGTTCCGGTCTTCTCCCCCTTGATACAGGTGGTAAGCGTTACATCGGAACAGGCGGCGATCGAAGCCAGTGCTTCACCTCTGAATCCCATTGTCGACAATGAATAGATATCCTCTATCGAATGGAGCTTTGATGTGGCATGTATAAGAAAAGATTTCTCTGCATCTTCCCTGTCCATTCCGCAGCCGTCATCCGTTACACGGATAAGAGAGATCCCGCCACCTGCAAATTCCACAGTGATCCTGGCGGCACCGCTGTCTATGGCATTATCGAAAAGCTCCTTTACAACGGAAACAGGACGTTCTATGACCTCTCCGGCCTTTATGGCATTGGCGGTCTTTGTATCAAGAATATTAATTCTGCTCAACGTCTTCCTCCGAGCACTTCTGCTTCAATTCATAAAGGATATTCATTGCCTCAATAGGAGTGAGCCTTGTAGGATCAAGGTCTCTTAATGTCTGGCGGATCTTGTCTTCCTTACGGTAAACAACATTATCAGGATTAAAGAACGATTCCTGGCCCGGCATAACCTCAGTGGACAGTTCTTCATCATTATTCATGGATTCACGGTTGCCCTTTACCTTGAACTTACCTATCCTTTCAAGTTCCGAAAGGATAGAACCCGACCTCTTCAGCACATCGGAAGGAAGCCCTGCAAGCCTTGCGACCTCAATTCCGTAACTGTCTGATGTGCCTCCCGGAGCGATCTTATGAAGGAAAGATACACTGTCACCTTCCTCTTTAACATCAACGTGATTGTTATATACGCCGCGGTTTAATCGTTCGAGCTGGTTAAGCTCGTGGTAATGCGTCGCGAAAATAGTCCTTGCATAAAGGATGTTGGGATCAACTATGTATTCTATGACTGCCCATGCAATGGACAGTCCGTCGTAAGTGCTGGTGCCTCTTCCGACTTCATCAAGGAGAAGAAGGCTCTTACGTGTGGCATTCTTAAGGATATAGGAGACTTCGCGCATCTCAACCATGAATGTCGACTGTCCTGTCGATATATCATCTGATGCGCCGATCCTGGTAAATATATGATCAACAAGTCCGATCCTTGCAGAAGATGCCGGAACAAAAGATCCTATCTGCGCCATAAGAACGATCAAAGCAGTCTGCCTCATAAATGTTGATTTACCGGACATATTAGGACCTGTAAGGACCATAAGCCGCTTTTCCTCATTCATCGATATATCATTTGGAACAAACATCTCATGGGAAGATCTCATCATCTGCTCAACAACAGGATGACGGCCTTCCTTTATGTCAATGATCTCCGAGTCGTCGATCATAGGTTTAACATAGTTCTCATTCTCTGCGAGTTCAGCAAGTGAAGTGATAACGTCGGTCTGTGCTATCGCTCTTGCCGTATCGAAAAGCTTTTGCGATACAGAAGAAACCTTCTCCCTGACATCCGTAAACAGCTCATATTCCAGAGCGATACGGCGTGAGGAAGCAGATACTATCTTATCTTCAAGATCTTTAATCTGAGGTGTTATATAGCGCTCGTTATTTACGAGTGTCTGCTTTCTCACATACTCTTCCGGCACCTTGTCGGACTGGCTTCTCGGAATGTCTATGAAGTATCCGAAAACCTTGTTATAGCCAATCTTAAGTGTTTTTATTCCCGTTCTCTCGCGCTCGTTGTTCTCAAGCTGGAGAATATATTCCTTAGCGTTTTTAGCAAGGTCGTAAAGCTCGTCACATTCGGAAGAATAGCCACGCTTTATGATGTCTCCGTCCTTTACCGTAACAGGAGCGTCTTCGTTGATGGACTTTTCGAGAAGTTCGCAGATATCAGTTAGAGGATCCATCATGATCTTGATATCCTTGAACATTCCCTTGCCGAATTCCTCAAGGCCCTGTCTTACGAACGGGATCTTGCGTAATGAATTGCGCAGAGCGAGAAGATCTCTGGCATTGCATGTTCCGAGGGACACTTTGCCAGCCAAACGTTCAATATCATAAAGACCCGATAATCCTTCGATTATCTGCTGGCGAGCCATATATTTCTCTTTTGCCTCTTCTACGGCATCAAGTCTTCTGGTGATCTGCTTGACGGAGATCAGCGGTTCTTCCACCCACTTGCGCAAAAGCCTTGCACCCATTGAAGTCTTCGTCCTGTCTATTGCCCAGAGGAGCGATCCTTTCTTTTGCTTGGTCCTGATAGTGGATGTAAGTTCAAGGCCGTTTCTTGTCGCGATATCCAGTTCCATGGAATCGGATATCTTATAGCATCTTACGGCATCAAGGTATTTGACTTTATCAGTCTGCGTTTCCTCAGCATAAAGGATCAGCGCTGAGCAGGCGCAGTACATCATCTCGGTATTAGAGAATAATTTCGCATCCATGACGGATGTTCCGCTGCTCCTGAACAGACTCTCGGAAAAATCCCGGTCGTTTCTTCTTGTAAGAGCAATGGATGTACCGCTTCTGATAGCAGACATGGCAGCTGTCCCGTCAAAGTTCGAATTATAAATGATCTCCGAAGGAGAGTATTTGCCTATAAGGTTGATAAGATGTTCATCATTGTCAGTCAGCGTCAGCTGTGTTGCTTCAAAATCACCTGTCGAAATATCCGCACATGCAACACCATACTGGGTTCCGACACAGTAAATGCTCATGAGGAAATTGTTCCTGCGGTCTTCAAGTCCGCCTGATTCCGTAATCGTACCCGGAGTAAGTATCTTGATTATTCCTCTTTTAACCAGTCCTGTTGCGACCGAAGGGTCTTCCAACTGCTCGCAGATAGCGACTTTGTATCCGGCCTGGACCAGTCTGTTCGCATAAGTCGAATAAGCATGGAAAGGGATGCCGCACATAGGAGCTCTGTATCCGGAACCGCAGTCTCTTCTTGTAAGCGCAAGTTCAAGGATCTTGGCAGCCTTTACCGCATCATCGAAAAACATCTCATAGAAATCGCCTAATCTGTAAAGGAGGAATGAATCCTCGCACTTAGCCTTCATCTCGGCATAGTGCTGCATCATGGGCGATAATTCTTCCGTCTTAAGGTCAGATAGGCTCATCGGGAACTGTCCGGCAGCTTTTACGTTATTCTCGTCAAATCCGTTATTGTCAGTCACTTATGTCATGCTCCCCTCAAGCTGACGAGCACGCCGTCAACGGAATAAGGTCTTGCCCTGTCGATACGGACTTCACAGAGTCTGCCTTCAAGATTATCAGGACCCGGATCGATCCCGAGCTCCTCAGGGATAGTAAAGTTAACAAGATGATTTGTTATGGTCCTTCCGCTGAAGGTCATATCGCCCGCTTTGCTGATACCCTCAATAAGGACTTCCATCGTCTTACCTGCAAGCCTTGAATTGGATTCTTCGGCATATCTGTTCGTATATTCGGTAAGTCGTCCGAACCTGTCGGTAACTATATCAGCAGGGATCTGATCTTCAAATGCCGCTGCTTTTGTTCCCGGTCTTGCAGAATACTGGAAAGTGAATGCCGCATCAAACTTCGCTTTCTCAACGGCTCTAAGCGTCTGCTGAAAATCCTCTTCGGTCTCACCCGGGAACCCGACGATAATATCCGTCGTCAAAGAACCGCCTTCAACCCTGCTCCTGAACGTATCAGCGATCTCCAAAAACCTTGATATGGTATAAGGACGGTTCATGGCTTTAAGTATTCTGTCAGAACCTGACTGCATTGCAAGATGCAGATGCTTCTCGACATTAGGCCTGGTAGCCATGATATCGATCACTTCATCAGAAATATCCTTGGGATGAGAAGACATGAACCTTACCCTTGAGAATTCCTCAAAATCCGAAGCGGCTCTTAAGATATCCGCAAAGGTCTTTCCGTCCTCACCCTTATAGGAATTAACATTCTGACCTAAAAGCATTACTTCCTTATAGCCCTTAGATGCGAGATCCTCCAGTTCCCTTACGATCTCACCGAAATCTCTTGAACGCTCCCTTCCCCTTGCATAAGGAACGATGCAGTAAGTGCAGAAATTATTGCATCCGTACATTATAGGCACCAGAGCCCTGAACTTTCTTTTACGGTCGATAGGGAAAAAGCTGTCCTCTGCGATATAGTCATCTGCAGCGATATTAACGAGCTGCTTTTTGGATCTTATGGAATCTCTTAACAGAAGAGGCAGTCTGTGAAGCTGCTGAGGATCGAAGACCAGATCAACATAAGGATATGACTTCTTTATCTTCGCAACATTCTCAGGAACCTTCATCATGCAGCCGCAAACAGCAATTATCACATCAGGATCCTTTTTCTTTAATGTCTTGAAAACTCCAAGATTACCAAATAGATGCCTGTCGGCATTCTCTCTTATGGAACATGTATTAAACAGGATAACGTCCGCATCATCAAGTTCCCCTCCGGAAGAAGGGATAAGCCCCATAGCCGAGAGCATTCCCGAGAGCTTCTCGGAATCCGATTCATTGAGCTGACAGCCGTAGGTCAGCACATTATAAGTAAGAGCCCTACCCTTCCGGGCAGAAAGAGACAAGAAATATTCTTTAAGTTCTTT
The DNA here is from genome assembly GCA_024684815.1 of Saccharofermentans sp. Taxonomy (GTDB): domain Bacteria; phylum Bacillota; class Clostridia; order Saccharofermentanales; family Saccharofermentanaceae; genus Saccharofermentans. The sequence continues at coordinate 10,033 of JAIKWL010000078.1, forward strand.
TACAGCCGACTGGAAATCAAGCCAGTCTTTATCAGTTGTCTTAATAATTGCCATTTATAGCCTCTTTTACTTTTATCCGCTAATTATACAGTAAAATACTATATTTTTTTAATTAAATTCTGCCTAACTGACGATATTTGTTTTTTACTGGAAAAACTATAAAATATATAAACTGATTTTCAAGTATAGGAGATTTTATGACAGTATTCTGGAAAAAGATATCATCAGGTATTGCGGCTATATGTCTTACGGCCACCTCTCTCTGGGCATTTTCAGGGGCAGGTGTATTCGCTGACACAGCTGATGATGATCCTAACGACGGAATAGTTACCAAATACGAGCGCAAGACCGATCTCCTAAACGAAACCCACGAAGACGCTCCTGTTATCTCAGCTGATTCCTACATACTCTATGATGCAGACAGCGGTTCCATCCTTTTGGGAAATGATTACGATGTCCAGAAGGAACCGGCTTCAATGACTAAAGTTATGACAGTTCTTCTGGCTCTTGAGCGGCTGGAGATGAACGAAGTGGTTACGATTACACACGAGATGTACATTGAAGTCGATAAGATCACCGATGACTACGTAAAAGTTCCATTTAACGAAGGTGAAGAGATCACCGTACAGGATCTTGTATATGCGGCTGTCCTTAAATCCGCAAATGATGCTGCCCTCATCCTCGGAATGTATATGGGCGGAACAGAGTCTGCTTTCTGCGAGATCATGAACGCCAAAGCTGCCGAGATCGGATGCCTGAACACACACTTCTCCTCGGCTTACGGATTATCCACTCCTGATAATATAACTACTCCTTACGATATGGCTCTTATTCTCAACGAAGCTGTAAGCAACACCAAATACACCGAGATCTCTACTACTCTCAATTACACGATCAACGCCACAAACAAATACAGCAGCGAGAGAAATATCACAAACGGCAACAAATTCGTCAAGACCACCGAATATGCATATGAATATTATATCGGCGGAAAGACAGGATTTACCAACACAGCAGGATACACGCTCTGCGCTGCAGCTAAAAAGAATAACAGAACATTAGTAGGTTGCGTCTTTAATGCAGCTGATCAGAATATAAGATACAAAGATCTTGTTAAGCTCTTCGATTACGGTTATTCGACTTTCACGACAGTTGAGATCACAGAGAGCGAATTTACTCCCCTGATCGACGAAGCCAGCACACAGATGAGCGGTCTTCTTTCTGATACAAATCTTTATATTTCTGATCAGAGAGTCGTTTTGGATCACTACATCACAACCACTTCAGCAAGAGCCCAGCTAGGAAGCACGAACAGACTGGACCTTTCAGATGCGATGATCGACCCGTCTGCCGAACAGCAGACACTTGAGATACCATTATGCAAAGTTTATTCAGATAAGACTTATCTCATCGGGACGATGGTCGTTGAGATAGAGAAAAAAGCCGGAGTGATCGAGATCAATCCGGAAAAGAAAACCAATCTATCAAATGTCAGAAATATCCTTATTACTTTTGCAGTCCTGTCAGGTCTCATATTGCTGCTTGTTATCGTGCTTCTTATATTCCGTGCCAGGATAATCAAGAACCGCAGGGACGAAGCCACAAGACGCGCAAATATGCTTTAAAGGTTACTTTTCCTTGCAGTCACTGCAGATTCCGTAGAACACGGTTCTTTTAGGATCCAAAACAAATCCGTGCTCATTTGATACATGCTCGAAAAACTCATTTATCTCACTGCAGCTCAGATGAATGAGCTTACCGCAAATCTCGCATTTCATATGGTAGCAGTTACCGTGATTACAGTTATCAGTGCCTATGTATTCATAACAGGCCGGTGACTTCTCATCGATTATATATTTATTTACCAGGCCATCAGTGGTCAGTCTGTCTAAGCGCCTGTATATCGTGGCCTGACCGATATTGATCCCTTCTGATCTGAAATGATCGGATATCTCCTGGCTCGTAAAATGAGATCCCGTATTCTCTTTAAGGAAATTCAAGATTTCGCATGACTGTTTTGTATTATATGAACCGCTCTTTGTTCTGCCCATTTATCAGTCTGCCCCTGATTCCTTCAGTTTCTTTTTATACTTTACAGCATCCACGATAAACAGCGCAGATCCGACTAAGCAGAACAGAATGCCTAATCCGTACTCCTTCAGGAATGCCAAGAGCACCCCGGTATCTCCAAAGAACTGGTAAGCATATAAAAATGCCCTGCTGTAAGGAACCGTATAACTTAATTCTCCGGTCTCAAACCATCCGTTATAAGCATAATATACATCTGCCGCCAGACAGATATAACAGGTAATAAGAACAGTCACGGCACAGATAATAAGCGGAATAATAACGCTTTTCATGCTTTTGCTCTTGGTGAACAACTTATATCCGAATATAGCAAGGACTGCGATGATAATGCCACAGAAATTCGGAAAGATATCTATCCAGTAAAGAACGACCCAGAGAGCACAGCCGATAAGAGAGAACAAAAACGCCCCCAAAATGCCTAAACCGGTCTTCTCACTCTGTTCTAACAACTCGGTATTCTCACTCACAGAGTAAACCCTCCGCCGTAATAATCATTGATACGGATATTATAACATATGAAGATATTCCGTTACCGAGTTCAGTTTATCCCAAAGCCACATCAAGAGCCATCATAAGACTGAAGCCAATAGCAAAGGATATAACTCCGATGTTGGAATGCTTTCCCTGGCTCATCTCCGGGATCAGTTCCTCAACGACCACATAGAGCATAGCCCCTGCCGCAAAAGATAACAGATACGGCATCGCCGGAACAACAAGTCCTGCGATCAATACAGTAAGGCCACCGAAAACAGGTTCAACCGCTCCTGAAAGAACACCGAGGACAAACGACTTAGGTTTGCTCTTTCCTTCCGAATACAAAGGCATCGAAATGATCGCGCCTTCCGGGAAATTCTGTATTGCGATACCGAGAGCAAGAGCTAAAGCAGCTCCGGCGGTAATGTTGGCAGATCCACTCAAAAGCCCGGCATAAACAACACCAACAGCCATTCCTTCAGGAATATTATGGAGTGTTACTGCCAGCACAAGCATCGTGACCCTGGTAAGTTTACTCTTAGGTCCTTCCGTCTGATTAATGCCTGCATGAAGATGCGGAATAATATGGTCAAGCAAGAGCAGAAACAATATGCCGAGCCAGAAACCTATAAAGGCAGGCAGAAAAGCCAGCTGACCTTTATCAGAGGACTGCTCAATTGCAGGAACAATAAGGCTCCAGATGGATGCCGCTACCATAACGCCTGCAGCAAAACCGGTCAATGCACGTTTGATTCCGTCTTTTAGATCTTTCTTAAGGAAAAACACACAGGCTGAACCGGCAGCAGTACCGATAAATGGGATCATAAGGCCCCAGAAAACAGTTTTAAACATATCTAAACCTTTCTGATATAACCAAGCTTGCCGTTTTCGATACAAAGGACATAGTCACAGCACAATTCGATAAGTTCGGGATCATGTGTGGCAACTAGTACAGTATTACCTGAACCGGCAAGTTTTTTCAATAGTTCACCAACCTTTTCCATATGGCAGTAATCAAGTCCTGATGTAGGCTCATCAAAAAGCATCAGCTTGGCATTTGCCGCAATTGCTGAAGCGATGGCTACTCTTTGTTTCTGTCCGCCTGATAGAGCCATAGGGTGTTTGTCTTTAAACTCATATATTCCAAGATCTTCAAGGATCTGTCCGCATCGCTCCTTATCATCTTCTTCCATAGAAAGAAGCACTTCCGCCTCAACGCTGTCGGTAAAAAGCTGGTGATTAACATCCTGCATGACCATATAACTGATCTTCAATCTGTCTTTCCCTTTATATTTTTTCCCGTCTGTCTCAATTACTCCGTGGCATTCTTTTTCAAGGCCGCATACACACTTAAGGAACGTGGATTTACCTGTACCGTTCCTGCCTATTACACCGATAACGGCACCCTTGGGTAAAACAAGTCGCGGAATACAAAGACTTAAATTCGGGTCATTCTCTTTAAAACTCTTCTTCCAGAACAGATACGGATTCCTGTGATATGCGAAAAAGAAATCCCTAAGGACAATTCCATCCTCTTCATCAGGTAAAACCGTCATCTTATCGCATTTATCCTTTAAGCCGCAGGCTTCGCCGCATGAAGCTGAAAGTATATCAGACACATCCAAAGGGCGGAGTTTTAAATCATTGATCTTATCTTTGTTAAATGAAGCAAATTCATCGCCATCCCATTCATTTGCGATCTTTCCCGATTCCATATAGATCACACGGTCGACTATGTCTTTAAGATACCAGAGTCTGTGTTCTGAGATCACTATAGTTTTGCCCTCGGATCTCCACAGGTTTATCTGTTCTCTGAGTTTTGAGATCGCACCCTGATCGAGGTTTGAAGACGGTTCATCAAGCAAAATGATATCCGGAAGAAGAGCTGATACAGATGCACAAGCAATGCTCTGCTTTTCTCCTCCCGAAAGCTCGAAAAGACTCCTTTCCAAAAGCTTTTCGATATGCATCTGACTGACAACATTCTTTTTGCGTTCCAGTATTGCCTTCGGTTCAAGACCAATGTTTTCCGGTCCAAACACGATCTCGCCGTCTGTATCGACAGAGAAAAACTGGCTTCTGGGATTCTGGAAAACCGTACCGACAACACCGGCAAGCTCATAAAGTTCAGTCTTGCCGATATCACGGCCTGCAACCGTGACCATTCCATCAAGATCCCCTTGATAGTAGTGCGGGATAAGACCGTTGACGAGCCTTATAATGGTCGTCTTTCCCGAACCTGATGCTCCAGTAAGAAGCAGAGTCTCCCCTTTTTTCACAGTTAATGAAGTGTCATTTAGGAGCCCTTCTTCCGAACCCTTATATTTGAAATTCACATGTTTAATGTCGATTATATTCTCAGTCATATAAAGTACTTGAACACCACAAATATAACAGCAACCGCAGTGAACACGATAACCAGAAGCCAATCAAAAAAAATCATTCTGAGTCTCTCAACGCTTGTCCTTTTTACCTTACCGCCAAGGCCTCTGGTAACGGCGGCAGCAGACAGTTCATCACCGATATTCACGCATGAAAAAAGGAGCGGAATCATGCGGTACTCGATCATCTTTGCTGCGTTGCCGCCACCCAGAGCGATACCTCTCATCTTCATAGCATCGCTGATCGATGAATACTCTTCCTTGATAGTAGGAAAGAATCTCATAACAACAGCCAAAGCTATTGTGATCCCGTCAGGCACATGCATCTTTTGCATGGCGGACATGAATTCACCGATCTTAGTTGTCCTTACCACATACCATGCAGTAATAAGGCATGGCATGAACTGAACAACGATGCCGCTGTATCCCGTAAGGAAGGTCTTAAAGAAACTGTTAGAATCCTCAGAGAGAAACACAAATGTCAACACAAGTGCTGCCATATAAAGGAACGCAAACCAGAATGCACTCGTGTATTTTTTTTCAATCACAAGAAGTATGACCGGGATCAAAGTCATTACGATCCTGACACCCCACAGAAAAGGTGTTGTCGCACTCATCATTACAACCGCCGAGACGGTCAGGATCATATAAAGCTTTGTTCGCGGATCAAGCTTCATCAGACTATGCCGGCCTTCTCAAAATGCTTCTTAACTACTGCTTTGCCTATAAACGCACCGATGCATCCGAATACGAAGCAGAGAATAAGTAAAACACCGATAGTCTTGTAATTGATTGCAAGGAAAAGATTGTTGCAATATTCAGCAGAATATCCGCCGTCAACAAGATCCTGTCTGTAGGATTCAGCGGTAATAACTACAGGGAAATAGTTTGCACAGATCCAGAGGCTGAATACGCCGTAACTGATCATTGTTTTTTTGAAACTCTTGTATTTACCCGACTTCGCAATAAAGTCTGCTATTAATCCTGCCGCAATTATAAGAGGTGCACCAAGGAATCCCATTCCTGTCACAAACATAATTATAGCGATAAGAACAGACATAATGGTTATCATTCCGAACTTCTGAACCTTTGTATAAAACAACATCATCGGGATCGCACCAACCAAAGGTATCATTACAACATAAGATGCCACGATGAAAGGATGAATATATCCAAGCATTCCGCAGGCAAACTCGACTACAAAGAGAATAGCCGTAAAAATACCGACAGTGATAAAGTCCTTTACCTTTAACTTGTTCGAAGCTGTTTCTGTACTCATTTTTTATCTCCTTTTGTAAAACGCCCATCAAATTAGCATTTGCTAACTATCAATTTATTTTTATGCTATATGAAATACTGGGTTTTCATCATTTCGGGATTTGACAGTTAGCCGTCGCTAACATTAACATTATTGTTTTTTGTTGTCAATCCTTTGTTTGATATGTTTATTTTTTTTCATTATCAGCTTTTAAACAAAAAAAGAAGCTGTCCTGATATAGCAGAACAGCTTCAATGTGCTTTAAAAGAGAAATTTATGAGAAATAAATTTGCCTTACTTTGCTTTACCCTGATTAGCCACAGCCTCCATCTTAGCTTTCAATGCTTCCTGATCGCCAAGATAGTAGTGTTTGATAACTTTAAAGTCATCGTCAAACTCATAGACAAGAGGTACGGCTGTAGGGATGTTTACTCCGATGATATCTTCTGAAGACATATTGTCGAAGTATTTGACCAATGCTCTTAACGAATTGCCATGTGCTGCGATGATAACTCTCTTGCCGGCTTTCATATCAGGCTTGATCGTTTCTTCAAAGAACGGTACGACTCTTTCGATCGTCGTCTCGAGGCTCTCGTTCTTAGGAAGCAATGTCCTGTCCACATCTCTGTACATTGCCTGTTTTGTTGCACTTCTCTCATCTGAATCTTCTAATTCCGGCGGTTTTACATCAAAAGATCTTCTCCAGATCTTTACCTGTTCTTCACCGTATTTTTCTGCAGTCTCGGATTTATTCAATCCCTGAAGCGCACCATAGTGACGTTCATTGAGTTTCCAGGACTTAATTACGGGAAGCCATGCTCTGTCCATTTCATCGAGTGCTATGTTCAGAGTATGGATAGCTCTCTTGAGATATGATGTATAGCAAACGTCAAAGTCGTAGCCTTCTTCCTTCAGTACCTTGCCGGCATTCTTAGCTTCTTCTCTGCCTTTATCGCTCAGGTCTACATCCATCCAACCTGTGAATAAGTTCAGTTTATTCCATTCACTTTCGCCGTGTCTTACAAGTACAAGCTTCATCATCTTAAATTACCTCATGCAAGAGCTGCGCCCAATGCCTTGCAGGAAGCAACGGCATCAGCGTCGGGATCGTTATTTGCTGTAACGGACTCAGAAGCAAGAACCGCACCAGCTGCCTTGCATCTTTCTTCCCAGTCTCTCATCCACTGACCGTCACCCCAGCCGTAGGATCCGAAAAGTGCTATTTTCTTATCTTTAAGTGAAGATTCAATACCGGTGAACATAGGATCAAATTCGGATTCCTCAAGCACCTCATCGCCCATTGCAGGACAACCGAATGCGATCGCATCAAAATCAGCAACCTTAGCTGCATCGAATTCAGAAGAAGTAAGTAAAACTGCTTCCGCGCCAGCACCTTTGATACCTTCTTCAACAGCCTTAGCCATAGCTTCGGTGTTACCGGTTCCGCTCCAATATACAACTGCTACTTTACTCATATAAAAGTACCTCTTATAAATTTATTAACAGCTCTTAAACAACCATCTGCTCAAGAGTTCTGCCCGATCTCAACATGCGAGCGTATTCTTCAGTGCATTGTTTATAGCGTTTGAAGATCCGCTTGGCGCCTTCAGCATTTGAATAGACTTTCCAGTAGCCGACAGCACAGTATCCTTCATTCGGATTATTGATAAACGAATCAACATCCGATGGAGGATAACCCAGAAAGAGTCCGATCTCGTGAGGAAACACAGGAGAAGAATTCAGTCTTCTCACGAGATCGACAACACACCTGTCGGAATCAAATGTCGGATAACCGAATCTTTGGAGGATATTTTCAGCCAAGGGATCTTTGAGGTCTCTTTTGAGCATTTCCGGTCTGTAAAGATATACCAATGTATAATTCTCACTTACCTTAAGAGGGATAATTCTTATTCCCTTCTGTCTCATATTCCTGTTAAAGGCTGAAATGAAATGTCTGAAGCCGTCAGTTGTATTGTGCACAGCAAAAAGACTGCCGGTCTTAATCCCGGCCAAAGTCGGCGCACAATATCTCACAATTTGATCTTCTGACACCTTAAAACTCCTTTTTTGGGTTAGCCGTTGCTAACTGTACCATTCCTTATAATAATTGTCAATCTATTACCGAACCATAATATTGCAGGCTTTTCAAAATTCGATTGACATACACCAATGATATATGATATATTCTCATCGGTTAGCGATGACTAACTGTAAGAATAAATCATGTGCCCCGCCGGAAGCTTCTCCTATTCATTGCTTCCGGCGGATATGATGTTCGGAAAGGAAAATTCAAATGACAGAACTCATTATTGAAAATGTAATCGGCAGAGAAATATTAGACTCCAGAGGTAATCCCACTGTAGAAGCTGAAGTAACTCTTATTGATGGTACTGTTGCCACAGGATGTGCTCCAAGCGGTGCTTCAACAGGCGAATTTGAGGCCCTCGAATTAAGAGACGGCGACAAATCCAGATATCTTGGCAAGGGTGTTACCAAGGCAGTAAACAATATCAATACTGTTATAGCTGATGTTATTATCGGTATGGATGCATTTGATACATATGCAGTAGATAAGGCCATGATCGAGGCTGACGGAACTAAGGATAAGTCAAATCTCGGAGCAAATGCTATTCTTGCCGTATCTATCGCAACAGCAAGAGCTGCTGCAAAAGCTCTTGATATTCCTCTTTATAGATTCTTAGGCGGATCTAATGCAAACAGACTTCCTGTTCCTATGATGAACATCTTAAACGGCGGCGCACACGCTGACAGTGCTGTCGATACACAGGAATTCATGATTATGCCCGTTGGTGCTCCCACATTCAAGGAAGGCTTAAGATGGTGCGCTGAAGTATTCCATTCTTTAAAGAAGCTCCTCAAGGAAATGGGTGATGTAACTGCTGTCGGCGATGAGGGCGGTTTTGCTCCCAACAGTTTAAAGAGCGATGAGGAAGCCATCGAGAAGATCCTAGAAGCTATAAAGGCTGCAGGTTATGAGCCCGGTAAGGATTTCATGATCGCCATGGATGCCGCTTCTTCCGAGTGGAAGAGTGAAAAAGGCAAGGGTTTCTATAAGCAGCCCAAGTCCGGAAAAGAATTCACATCAGATGAACTCATCGCTCACTGGGAGTCTTTGGTCGATAAATATCCTATCATCTCTATCGAAGACGGACTCGATGAAGAGGATTGGGAAGGCTGGCAGAAGATGACGGCAAAGATCGGCAGCAAGGTTCAGCTTGTTGGCGATGATCTTTTCGTTACTAATACCGAAAGACTAGCTAAAGGAATCGAACTCGGTGCCGGTAATTCAATCCTCATCAAACTTAACCAGATCGGTTCTGTATCAGAAACATTAGAAGCCATTAAGATGGCTCACAGGGCTGGATATACTGCAATCTCATCTCACCGTTCAGGCGAGACAGCCGATACAACAATTGCAGATCTTGCAGTTGCTCTTAATACATGTCAGATCAAGACAGGCGCACCTTCAAGAAGTGAGAGAGTTGCTAAATATAATCAGCTTCTCCGCATTGAAGAGCAGCTCGGCATTGCAGCCGTTTATCCTCAGATGAAAGCATTTAATATCAAGAAGTGATTTCTCCAGTTGACTTCATAGAAGAAGAACCCGGCTCATACCCCTTTTTGAGCCGGGTTCTTTATTTTGATAAATAAAAAAAATTACTGCTTCCCGTATTCTTTTCGATGTTTCTTCAAAGCCTTGAATGTCTTATCACTTATCACGTGCTCGATACGGCATGCATCTTCTTCAGCTGTCTTCATATCAACGCCTAACTCCATAAGCAGTTCGCTGATAACAACATGTCTTTCATATATCTTCTTAGCAATCTTTGATCCTTCATCTGTCAGGGTTATATATCCCTGTTCATCAATCTTGATATATTCACCGGACTTAAGGATTCCCATAGCACGGCTGACAGAAGGCTTGGAAAAGCCAAGCTGGTTGGCCACATCCAAAGAACGGACAGGAGCGCCTTTCTTGGACAACACAAGTATAGTCTCGAGATACATTTCACCGGATTCCTGCATAATACGGACCTCCAAAAAGATTAAACATATTTTACCATAATAATTCCTGATTCTGTTTTCGTTATTTAAATGTAAAAAACAGATCAGGATACTGCAATATACGGATCTGTCTTAAAAGAAAATACACGCCCGTATTTAGAAGTGACCCGCGCTTTATAATAAAACCTCGTTTCAAATATGTTTACAGTTGGCAACCGCTGACATTGTAAAAAAATTGCCTGATCAGGATCAGTCGCGAAAACAGATCATATTCCTATGACCTTTTTTAATCCTGTTACACAGAACTCCGTGGCAAGCTGTGTCTGTCTTATTGTCTCCTCTTCGGAATTGCCTTCAAGAAAACTTTCAAAAGCAGTATTAACGACAAAGGTACTTATCCTGTTGATCAATACATCTGAAATATTCTCCGGTTTACCAATGAACATAATGCATTGATTCAGAAACTCGATTGTTCCCTCAGTCTCGCATTCAGCGATCTTTTCGGGCAGTTTCTCATAAACAGTATCCTTGCTTGCGGTAAGGAGAAGTCTGAAAACATCCTCGTGTTCATATATATAATGGATCATTGTCTTATCGGAAGCAAACCCCTGCTCTATCACCTTCTCGAATTCTTTGGCCGAACGGGGCTTACTTATTTGGGTATATTCTTCTGTATAGAGTTCGTTCATTCCGCCTATCACAGGATCAACAAGTTTTGCAAACAGGTCTTCCTTACTTTCAAAATGGGAATAGAAAGCACCGTTAGTAACACCTGCATCTTTACAGATCTGTCTGATAGAAGCACCGGAAAAACCATACTGAATAAAGCTCTTCTTGGCACTTTCCAAGATTCGGTTGTGTGTCTTCTCAAAACTGTATCCCATTTATTTTTGACCTCTTGATTTTTATTACTGTGTAATATTACATCGTAATATTATATTTGTCAACGAAAATACAGAGTTTTGCATTTATAACAAATACTGACTCAGTCTTCCCTGACGTCGCTTTCTGTAAGGATCTTCTTTAGCGTCCTCCAACCAAGCACAGCACATTTAACTCTTGCAGGCATATGTGATATCGCCGACAGATACATTGCTTCATCAAGCGCCTCAAGTTTTTTCTCATCCGTTACAGTGCCTTCGATCATTCCAAGGAAGAGCTCTATTCTGTATAGCGCCTCTTCTTTTGTAAGACCTATGACATTGTCGATCATCATGTCCACAGAAGCCTGGGAGATAGCACATCCGCAGCCTGTATAAGATGCATCCATAATGACTCCGTCTTTAACCCTTAACATGAGGCTTATGTCATCTCCACAGCTGGGATTAACACCACGCAGAACAATGTCGGGATCTTCCATCTCAAACTTATGCATAGGGTTGATGTTGTGATCGTTTACGATTTCTCTGTACAGATCTTTTAATTCCATGATCAGTAACCCAGAACCTTTCTCACACGGGATAAGCTGTCTATGAATCTTTGCGCTTCATCCAGGGTGTTATAGGCATATACGGAAGCCCTGACACATGATCCTATTCCCATATACTGCATGAGCGGCTGGGCACAGTGGTGTCCGGCTCTCACGCATATATGATCCGCATTCAATATCGAAGCCACATCGTGCGGATGACAATCCTTTATGTTGAATGAAATAATACCGTGGTGTTCAGAAGGATCATTTGAACCATATATTTTAATTCCCTGTATCCAATACATTTCCTTCATAAGGAACTCCGTCACGCGTGTTTCCTGGTCTCTTATGTAGTTAAAACCTGTCTTCGATATATATCTGCACGCTGCGGCAAGGCCGGAGGCACCGCCTGCATTGACGGTGCCGGCCTCAAATTTATGAGGAATCTCAGCAAAAGTTGCGTCTTCACGGGTAACATATTCGATCATCTCACCGCCGAGCATATAAGGATCCATCTTCTTAAGATAAGCCTTTTTACCGTACATTACTCCTATTCCCATCGGAGCAAGCATCTTATGCCCTGAGAATGCATAAAAATCGCAGCCAAGAGCATTTACATCCACATCCATATGAGCTACAGCCTGGGCACCGTCAATTACCGTAACGGCTCCCACAGTCTTTGCAGCCGATATCATCTTCATAACCGGGTTTTCCCTGCCCCACACATTGCTAACATGTGCAAAGGATACAATTCTTGTCCTTTCCGTGATCTTCTTATCGATCTCCTCATCAGAGATGAGACCGGTAATATCAGGCTCGATAAATACAAGTTTTGCGCCTGTCCTTTTGGACAGTCTCTGCCACGGCAGAAGGTTGCTGTGATGTTCTGATACAGTGACAACGATGTTATCACCTTCCTTTATCTCCACTGCTGATGCTATGCACTCTGATATCAGGTTCAAAGATTCCGTTGTATTGCGCGTGAAAACGATCTCACAAGGATCGCCTGCACCAATGAAAGATGCGACGGTCTTCCGCGCATCTTCATAGCGGTCCGTCGCATCTATTGCAAGATCATATAATCCCCTTAAAGGGTTAGCGTTGCTGCTCCTGTAAAAATCCTCACAAGCTTTAATAACATAATCCGGTTTTTGCGTAGTAGCGGAATTATCAAAATAAACAGGAGGATCAACACTCCTGAACAGTTCGAAGTCTCTCCTTATCGTATTTACAGTCACGACAACACCCCGTCAACCATTTTATTGATAACGCTGCAGAGTTCTTTGTTGGCGAGCTGATCTGTCAGCGTTCTGAACTTAGATTTAATGATCAGCCTTATGGCGGAATCTTCATCAAAACCTCTTGTCATAAGGTAATAGATTATCTCGTCTGATATCTTGCCGACACTTGCGCCGTGGTTTCCTTCAACGTCTTCCTCTCCGCACAGGATTATCGGTACAGACTGGTTGTCGACATCCGGAGACAAAAGAATAACCTCTTCATTCTCTGCTCCCTTTGCGCCCTTGCATCCGCTCTTGAAATCAAGCACTCCGCGGAAGATCTTCGAAGCAGAATCAAGAAGCACACCGTCACATCGCATATCGCTTTTTGTATTGGGTGCGATATGGTCGGCGATCATGTTGATATCGAGTCTCTGCGAACCGTTTAACAGATAATCGCCATGAGCTATATATTCCGCATTCTTTCCGACAAGTGATACATTCGATGCGATATAGGACATCTTTGAACCCAGATCCAGTCTTACCACTTCAAGATAAGAGTCAGCGAGGAGTTTTGCTCTGAGATCGTCAATATACAGCGTATCTTTATCAAGCAACTGGATCCTGATAAGTTTTAATCTCGCATTATCTTCGAGAATGTAAGAAGTGCTGTTTATTGCCGCATCAGGTGCGGATCCTTTTACTACTTCGACAAGCGTCGCTTCAACGCCGCGTGCTACTCTTATCACCCGCTGTACCACGCCTGAACCGGCGAAAGATAAGGTTATTTCTGCATCTCCCTTAACGGTCATCAGCCTGCTGTCCGGTGATAAAAGCCTGTCAATATCCTTGCCGGATGCACTGACAGAAAGCAAGGCCTCGTAATCGTCATTTACGACGAGCCCGCTTCCGAAAACATATTGTTCAACATTATCTTTTTTTATCTTTGAACAATTAACTCTTATCGTATCGCCGTTCATACCGAGCTTTGCAAAAGTCAGAACAGGCGATGTGTTAACCATATAGCTATCAGTCATATCATCCCCCCTATGCCTTATGTCCGCTCATCTCTATCTTGATGAGGTTATTCATCTCAACAGCATATTCAAGCGGCAGTTCCTTTGATACAGAATCAGCAAATCCGCTGACGATAAGAGCCTTCGCATCTTCTTCCGACATGCCTCTGCTCATCAGATAGAAGACTGCCTCATCACTGATACGGCCTATCTTTGCCTCATGTCCGACATCTGCATCATATGCCTTGATATCCATAGCAGGAACCGTATCAGCTCTTGAGATGGAATCGAGCATCAGTGAGTCACAAGATACGGAACATTTTGAATTGGCAGCTGCCTTCTCGATAACGACAGAGCTTCTGAACATTCCGATTCCGCCGCTCTTAGATATCGACTTGGCAGTAATTACCGAAGAGGTGTGACGTCCTATGTGAACTACCTTGCAACCTGTATCAAGATTCTGTCCTTCTCCGGAAAATGTAATTCCTGTATAGGTCATCTTCGAATCATCACCCTTAAGGATTGTCATAGGATACAGATACGAGACCCGGGAACCGAACGAACCTGATACCCATTCCATCTTTCCGCCCTCTTCAATTAGTGCTCTCTTGGTGTTGAGGTTAAACATATTCTTCGACCAGTTTTCGATCGTTGAATAACGCAGTCTTGCATTCTTCTTTACATAAAGTTCAACACATCCTGCGTGCAGATTAGCGACATTGTATTTGGGAGCAGAACAGCCTTCTATGAAGTGTACATCAGCTCCCTCATCAACGATAATTATCGTATGCTCAAACTGTCCTGCTCCGGCAGCGTTGAGTCTGAAATAAGACTGTAGCGGGACATCCACCTTTACACCTTTGGGCACATATACGAATGATCCTCCTGACCATACTGCGCCGTGAAGTGCAGCATACTTATGGTCTGTGGGAGGTATAAGTTTCATGAAATACTCTTTTACCATGTCCTCATAACCGGACTTAATGGCTGTCTCGATGTCAGTGTAAACGACACCTTTTTTTGCCACTTCCTCCTTGAGGTTATGGTAGACGATCTCTGAATCGTACTGTGCTCCGACACCTGCAAGCGAAAGTCTTTCAGCCTGAGGGATACCTAACTTCTCAAATGTTTCCTTAATGTCTTCAGGAACATCCTCCCAGTTGTTTTTCATGTCAGTCTTATGCCTTACATACGATGCGATCCTGTCCATGTCTAGTTCTTCTATCGAAGGTCCCCAGCACGGCATGTCCATGTGATTATAAATATCCAGACACTTTAACCTTAATTCCCTCATCCATCCGGGATCTCCCTTTTCATCAGAGATCCTCTTTACGATCTCTTCGGTAAAGCCTTCTTCTTCTCTTATATAGTCATCAGATGTTTCGGCGAACCTGAAATCATATCTTTTGAAATCTACATCTTTTATATTTACGTTAGCCATCTATATATTTCTCAAATCCGTTTCTGTTTATCTCATCGATCAGTTCGGCTCCTCCCGACTTCACGATCCTTCCCTTAACCAAAACATGAGTCTTATCAACATCCAGAGCCTCAAGGATCGCAGCGTTGTGAGTAATGATGATAAGCGTTCCGTTATATTTCTTCTTGTAAGCGCTGATTCCCTGCGATACAGTTCTTACGGCATCTACATCAAGACCTGAATCTGTCTCGTCGAGGATAGCGAGCTTCGGTTTTAATACCAGAAGCTGCAGAATCTCCGCCTTTTTCTTTTCACCGCCGGAAAAACCGACATTGACATCTCTGTCAACGTATGAAGGATCCATGTTTATCATCTCCATGGCTTCTTCGAGGATCTTGTTGAATTCCGAGAACTTGATCTTCTTTCCGGTGAGCTGCTGCAATGAGCTTCTTAAAAAGCTTCTCATCGTGATTCCGGGAACTTCGATTGGATTCTGAAAAGATAGATATATTCCCTTCATCGCACGCTTATCAGGCGAAAGTTCTGTAACGTCTTCCCCCTCAAAGATGATCTTGCCCGAGTCTATCTCATAAGAGGGGCCGCCCATTATCGAGAATCCAAGTGTTGATTTACCGGCACCGTTCGGACCCATGATAATATGTGTTTCTCCGCGATCTACGGTAAGATCAACATTTCTTAGTATCGGTGTTTTTTCTTCACCTACATTTGTGCTGAGATCTTTGATCTCCAAAATCGTATTATTTGACATAACTTATTCCTTTCAGTTAGCAATCACTAACCAGATAAGGATACACACTTATTCCCACCCGTTCAATAGGTAATTATGCTAAACTGTAATATATTGATTTTCATTGAATTTTGATAATTTCCTATTGATTTGGTAGGAATATAATTGTATTATAAATGCATGCCATAACAACCTGTTGTTAGTGCATTACCTTTTGTAGCATCATGTGTTTATATTTCTCCTCTTTATCTGTTCACATGATAAAAAGTGCACCTTATAACATTACGGGTTGCGGTAAATAATTTCACATTAAAAGCCCGGAGATATTATATTTCCGGGCTTTTTAATTTAATCGTTCATCATAAACTCATCTATTGTCCTCAGCACAGGCTCGGAATATTCGGGGCCGCCGAAGATCCACTGTTCATGCTGCATTTCGAATTCCCTGATATCCGGATCACGAAAGTACTTGAGATAACGCTTCTTATACTTCTCTCCCATTTTCTTAGCATAGATAAAATGAGCTGTCGTTCCCTCGACATGGATATCATCTTTCAGATAAGTGATCAAGTCAGTATAGTATTCATTCTTTATCGATTCAGGATTAAACCTCGAAAAGCAATCCACGAATTCCGTTGCAGATTTCTCATCCATATCGAAGATCTTCATCATCTTCTCTTTTGTCTTGTTCTTTTTCTTCTCACCCTTAGTAAAGCTTGTCAGAAGCGGTGTTACGAGTTTTGCCTGAAGCTTAGCCGAGAAAACACTGCTCTGATCAAGATCGGGACTGCCAAAAATACCGTGATCGATATGAATGTTCTCACGCTGGATGAGCTGGCCTACAAAACTGCTTCCCAATGAGGAACCGAGCGCTCCGTCTATCCTTCCCCCATGGTTATCCTGTATGTATTTCTCTATCTTTTCGGTGACGGTGATCATGTCGGGAAAGATCACATCTGTTCCGTCGAAGCCGTCATAGTTCACGCAGATGAGATGATACTTCTCCGCAAGTCTGTCTATAACTGTCTTGAAGTTGACCTGATAGTTCATGCAAGTCCCGGGAAGGAGCATCAGTGTCTTTCCTGACATGTTCCCTGTTTCAATAAATTGCATTTGTTTTCACCTCAATGCTTACACTATCTCCCACATGACGCCCATGTTTTTAAATCCGTCTTTGGGCATGCATCCGGGACAGGTTTTCTTTTCGTCTCCCGATGAACATCCGGAGCAGCTGCCGCACATCGAAAACTCAATGCGCCTTATCACACCGGTCCGTTCTAGAAACTCTATGTCGCGTTCCACGCTCTCAACCGGCTTGCCGAGTTCGGCAGCCAGCATCTTTGTAGACCGTGATCTTCCGTCTTTAAGAAGTTCCAACAGTTCCTGCATATTTTATTACCAAATAAGAAGACCGATATGGTATGCGATGCAAGCGAGAACCATTGCCGTAAATGTATAATACAGACCGATGATCGCAGTCCACTTTGCCGAGTGTGTTTCCTGATATGTTGCAGCAAGAGCAACGATACAGGGCATATTGAACGTAATGGCAAAAATGAAAGCGAGTGCTTCCGGCTTGGTAATATTCGCAAGAAGAAGTTCATTGAGATTTGATACCGTCTCGGCAGACTGCATCGAGCCTACTGTGATGGAACCTGTTCCGGAGAAGATCGTGCTCAATACACCGAGAGCACCTTCCTTACCGAGAGATGACGCAATGAAT
>JAIKWL010000005.1 GCA_024684815.1 Saccharofermentans sp.
CATGGCGGCCTCTAAATTGGACCTACATGACATAATAAGGAGCTTGGGCCTGTCTTTTTGATGTAAAGCCTTGTAAGTTGGACTATTGAGATCTGATACCTGAGCACCGCCCTGGATTTCCGGGTGTCAATCAGAGTCCGTCTTGTTTCGGGGGTTGTTTAAGGAGCAGCAGGCATTAGTATGGAAAGTTATATTTTTGCTAACCATATAACTTCACATGACCCGGTCGCAGTTTTGGCGGCGGGTGATGTTTTTTTATATCCGGATTTGGATGTGATCGTTAATTCAAGATCCTGCCGATGTTGAATCTTTAAGTTGCTTTATAAACTGAGATTTAACATTTAGGAGGATTAAAAAATGAAATTATACAATACGCTCACAAGGACTAAAGAAGAATTCAAACCCATTGAACCCGGTAAGGTAAAGATGTATGCCTGCGGCCCTACGGTCTATAATTATTTCCATTTGGGAAATGCAAGGCCTTTCGTTACTTTCGATACATTGAGCAGATATCTCGAATATATCGGTTATGATGTTACGTTCGTCCAGAACTTTACTGACATCGACGATAAGATGATCAAACGTGCCAATGAGGAAGGCATTACGGTTGAAGAACTTGCTGACAGATTTATCAAGGAATATTACGTTGATGCTGACGGACTCAACATCAAAAGGCAGAGTGTTCAGCCCAGAGCCACCCATTCCATGAAGGCTATCATCGGTCTTATCAAGTCGATGGAGGAAAAGGGCTATACATACATCATCGAAGGTGACGGTGTTTACTATGATGTCTCCAAAAAAGCAGACTACGGTAAACTCTCGCACTATAAGCTCGAGGATCTCGAGGCCGGCGGCGGAGAGCGCAAGGCTTCTTACGAAGGCAAGAAGAATCCCGGCGACTTTGCATTGTGGAAGTTCAAGAAAGAGGGAGAACCTTCATGGGGTTCTCCGTGGGGTGAAGGCAGACCCGGCTGGCACATCGAGTGCTCTGCCATGATCAAGCAGTATCTCGGCGATACGATCGATATCCACGGCGGCGGACAGGATCTGATATTCCCTCACCACGAGAATGAGATCGCGCAAAGTGAGGCTGCGAACGGATGCAACTTCTGCAACTACTGGGTCCACAACGCTTTTGTAAATATTGACGGCGAGAAGATGAGCAAGTCTTTGGGCAATTTCTTCACGGTAAGGGATATCGTCAAAAAGTATCCTTATAACGTCATCAGATTCTTTATTCTTCTCGGTCATTACAGAAGTCCCATCAATTTCTCGGATGAGCTTCTTGCGGCTGCTCAGACAAGCTTAGGAAGGATCTCCAACTGCGTCAGGAACGCAGCTTTCGTAATTAACAGCGGCAGTCTCTCAGGTGACGCCGAGGCTGACAAGATCCTTTCCGATGCTGTCGATACGGCTTCTGAAAGCTTCAGATCTCATATGGACGATGACCTTAACAGTGCTGATGCAATCACTGACATCTTTAATCTTGTCCGTCAGGTCAATACTTCTGCACAGGAAGGCAAAGTATCTGCTGATATGCTGAAGAAGGCAAGCGATAAGATCCTTGAACTCACAGGTGTTCTCGGAATCGTTCTTGATCTTGAAGACGAGATCCCTGAAGAGATAACTGATCTTGCAAACAAGAGAGCAGAAGCCAAGAAGGCGAAGGATTACGCTGAGGCTGACAGGATCAGGAATGAGATCCAGGCAAAAGGCTATATCGTAAAGGATGTGCCCGGAGGCTTTAAGATAGAGAAGGGAAGCTGATGATCAAGCCGTTTATAGCAACAGATCTTCGTGAAGTGTCGCCGCTTGTACTGGCCTACATCGGCGACTCTGTCTATGAAGTCTATGCGCGCTGCAAATCCGCTACTTTAGGTGCCGGAAGCAACAACAAGATGCATAATAACACCGTGCGTTATGTTTCCGCTGAAGCTCAGGCGATGAGCGCAAGGCTGCTTTCCGAAGAGCTTACAGAGACTGAACAGGATTATTTCAGACGCGGCAAGAACTCAAATCCCCATGCCGTATCGAAAAATGCTAATCATGCGGATTACATGTATGCGACAGGATTTGAAGCTCTTATAGGTTATCTTTTCCTGAACAATGAGGAGCCGCGCATGGAATATCTGATATATAAGAGCTTTGATATCTGTGATGGTGTCATCAGTCCGAAAACTATTCAAGATAAGGAATAAAAGCATTGGATAACAGAGGCAGGAAAAACAATAATCAGAACAGAAGGCCGGGAAGACCGTTTAAGGACAGGTCTTCCTCAGGACGTGAACGTGATACTGAACCTGAAGAGATGAGTGCCTCTTCAGATAAGATAGAGGGAAGGAATGCCGTGACGGAAGCACTTGCTTCAGGCCGGGATTTCAACAAGATATGGTTATTAAAGCCTGAAGGTGACAGAACTCTGGATCACGGGCTTATAAGGATCCTGGATGAAGCAAACAAGCGAGGTATCGTTGTTACCAGGGCGACAAGACAGGTCTTGGATAAGATGAGCCATACGCATAATCACCAGGGCGTTATTGCCTCAGTTGCGCCTCATAGCTATGCAGATCTTGATGAGATAATAGACAAATGCAGACAGGAGGGAAGACCTGCACTTCTTGTGGCTTTGGATGAGATAAAGGATGCTTATAACCTGGGCTCCATATTAAGGATATCCGATTGCTGCGGAGTGGACGGTGTCATTATTCCGGAGAGAAGATCTGTCTCACTTGATTCAATGGTTGCAAAGGCTTCAGCCGGAGCAATTGAATATGTGCCGGTGGCAAGAGTCACCAATCTTGCTCAGACACTGACAAGACTTAAGGAGAAGGAAAACTTCTGGGTCTGCGGAACTGATATGAATGCTGATTATGAATACCATGCAGCCGATTACTCGGGTAATCTGGTCGTCGTGATCGGCAGCGAAGGTGACGGTATGAGAGACGGTGTCAGGAAATGCTGTGATTTTACTGTATCGATACCTATGTCGGGACACGTAAACAGCCTGAATGCCGCAGTGGCTGCCGGAGTGGTGCTTTTCGAGGCACAGGCTAAAAGAAAGACAGGGGAATAAAGCTCTTGATGATGCATGTTAAAAACAGCAAAAGGATCAATAAGAGAACCCGCTTTGGAGTTCTTGCTGTTGTTATGTGCATCTGTATGCTGCTTAGTTCTTTCGGTCTGTCGGGCTGCAGGTTCGTCAATGATATTACGAATGGATTAAAGCCTGCCCAGAAGCCTGTTCCCGAGGCTGAACTTGCAAGGCTTATCGCTACTTCGATCATTTACGAGGATAGCGTTGATGACTGTTATGCCAAGATACCGCAGATCCAGCTTGAGGATCTTTCTTATTCAGAGTTTTATGCTTATTGCGATATCCTTAGATCATGTTCGCTAAAGCACGGAAATGCAGTCTCTTTCAAGATCCTGGATGAGAGCGAGAAGTCTAAGTATTTCAGTCAGATCGATTCAGGCGGCAACGTGAATTATCAGAGCATTGATGTCTATGGCGATATGGATGTCGTTGAACTGAGCTATGACGTGGACAAAGACCCAAGTGCATCTCCTGTCAGATTTACGATCGCGAAAAACGGCGACTCATATTCTGTTGCCGGAAAGTATATTTCCGATTCGATGCTCGCGTATTACTACATAAACCATTATTTCGAGATGATAGATGATAAGAACGTAACCGGTCTTGAGTCATTGATCAGACTGGCATACGATTCGGATATCTATCTCAATTCCGTTATAAATGCGAAGGCTGATTATATCACCGATTATTACAGGCTGAAGGTCAAGACGAATATCGAAGACTATGAGCTCAAGCTTTTCGCGCCGACACATATATCCTATGAGATCCCCGAGGTCTTCTC
This sequence comes from Saccharofermentans sp., assembly GCA_024684815.1. Lineage (GTDB taxonomy): Bacteria > Bacillota > Clostridia > Saccharofermentanales > Saccharofermentanaceae > Saccharofermentans. The sequence continues at coordinate 3,876 of JAIKWL010000005.1, forward strand.
GGAAGACGGTGATTCGATCAATTCCAAGAACGTCAATCTGAGACTCCTCAAAAACGATTCCTATACATTGGAAGACGATATTCCTGCGTTAGTTGACGAGATCCGTTTCTGCAAAAACCAGAACAATCTTCTCAGAATGGGTTCGACTTATACCGCAAGCGAACTGTACAGGCTACTTGGAACGCCTATTGTCGAATCGCGTGATCCGGGTCTTGTCGTGCTTTCCTATAAAGGTCTGACATTAAGACTTGTAACAGATGATCCCGTCAGTGAGAAGTGGACTTCGGGAAGATTATCTTCCGTGGTGTTGAGAAACGACGAGACCTACTCTTTAGGCAAGAACCTTTATATCGGAATGAATGTCTCAGAGCTCCTTCTGATATATCCGATGCTCGATGAGTTTGGATATACGGGTTCGTTCGAAAACGGTGACGGTGAGTTTATCCTGTCATTTACTTTTGATGACTACGGTAATATTACCCGTATCAGACTTGGTGAAAAGATCCACTGATCAGTCAGTAATGCACTTGTTCCTTAACTTGCAGATCTCTTCAGCTTTTAATCCGTTGGCGATAAGAAGGGCAGACGCATCTCCGTTCCATTTGCAGTCGATATAATCCAGGAAAGTCACCATGTTGTGTTCGTCTGACCTTAAGCAGTGCTTTAAGTCGTCAGGCATCCTTCTCATAAACGGCTCGAGAAAATCTTTAAGATAATCGTAAGATACTTTGTAATTCAGTATTATGTCTTCTCTTGATGCTCCGCAGAGCAGATATAAAAGAGCTGCAACGACTCCTGTCCTGTCTTTCCCGTGTGCGCAGTGGAACATCGCGATCCCTTCGCAGTTAAGAAGGAGCCGGAAGATATCAGCAAGGCGGTCACCCATCTCTTCGGCAATGATCACATAATAATCTCCAAGAGTATGTGTGCGGATATATTCCATGGATGCATCTTTGGTATCATTCGGGTTGCCGTTGAACAAAGGCACATTATAGAATCTTATGTCCGGATCATTTTGATAAGGATTGCCCGTATCGTTCAGTTCTTCCGGAGCACGCAAGTCTATTACGGTCTTTATCCCGTAGTTTTTTACCTCTTTTATCTCTTCAGCAGAAAGCCATTCCGGCGATCCGCATCTGATAAAGAGCCCTTTGCGGAAAACCTTTCCGCCCGCTAAAGGCATACCGCCTAATTCTCTGCAATTAATAAGTGCAAGTTCTTTTATAAGCTGTGTATCAGGATTATAAGTGTCCAAATTTTATCCCCGCAATCATTTATTTAAGACCTGAAGTATTCTAACCAAAACGAGATTGACATTCAAGGCGCCAAGTAATATGATTATTAGGCTATTGGGAGACCAATACTTTATACGCGCCTATAGCTCAACTGGATAGAGCGTCTGACTACGGATCAGAAGGTTGTGGATTCGAGCTCTGCTAGGCGCGCCAGACACAAAGCTGTTGCAGTACGCGGCAGCTTTTTTAATATCCGGACTTGTAAGGAGGTAATTGACATGCGTAGGATCCTCGTAGTTGTGGACATGCAGAAGGACTTTATCGACGGCGCTTTGGGATTTGACGGTGCAGACAAAGTGATTCCCGGCATTATTGCAAAGATAAAGGAATTCGAAGATAGCGGTGATGAGATCGTATATACCCTTGATACTCACTTTGAGAATTATATGCAGACACAGGAAGGCAGGAATCTTCCCGTACCTCACTGCATCAAGGGCACAGATGGTCACGGGCTTTGCGATGAGCTTTACCCGTTGCTTTCAGGTAAGAAAGTTTTCGAGAAGCCCTGCTTTGGAAGCATAGAACTGGCTGAATACCTTAAGGAAAATGCCGCTGATATCAGCGCCATAGAAGTCTGCGGCCTGGTATCCAATATCTGCGTGTTGTCAAATGCAGTTATTGCTAAGGCTGCAGCTCCCGAAGCGGAAGTGATCGTTGATTCGTCTCTTACGGCATCCTTTGCGCCTGATCTTCATCAGGCTACTCTTGATGTCCTTAAAGGCATACAAGTGACAGTATTATAATATTGCATTTGTTGACGGCGCTGTGATACAATTCATATTCGGCTATAAAGTATTATAAATATTTGGAGGATATAACATGGCATCCACAATTGAGAAGAAAGAACACTCTCAGGTAGTCATCACTTTCGATGCAAGCAAGGAAGCTTGGTCAGAAGCTCTTAAGAAGTCTTACGGCAAGAACAAGGGACGTTTCCAGGTTCCCGGTTTCCGTAAGGGCAAGGTTCCTTATCAGCTTGTTTGCCAGTATTACGGAGAGGGCGTTCTTTATGAGGACGCTATTAATGAACTCGCTAACGAGGAATATCCCGAGGCAGTTAAGGAGCACGACCTCAAGGTTGTCTCCAGACCTGAGCTTGATGTATCAGAGATCAACGAAGACGGCATCAAGTACACGATCACAGTCTTCGTTAAGCCTGAGTTTGAGCTTGGCGCTTATGAGGGCGTTGAAGTTCCTTTCAAGGATCAGGTCGTTACAGACGAGGATGTTGACGCTGAGATCGAGCGTATGAGAAAGAGAAATGCTTCTCTCGAGGAAGTTGAGGACCGTCCGGCTGCTGAAGGCGATACAGTTACCATCGACTACGAAGGATTCAAGGACGGAGTCGCATTCGAAGGCGGCAAAGGCGAGGGTTATAACCTCAAGCTCGGATCCAAGTCTTTCATCCCCGGCTTTGAGGAGCAGGTTGCAGGTCACAGCACAGGTGATGAATTCACTATCGAAGTTAAGTTCCCTGAAGATTATCATGCAGAAGATCTCAAGGGTGCAGATGCCACATTCAACGTAAAGATCCACGCTGTCAAGACTGAAGTTGTTCCCGAGCTCGACGATGAGTTCGCTAAGGATGTTTCCGAGTTCGATACATTAGACGAACTCAAGGCTGACGTAAGAGCAAAGCAGCAGGAGAGAGCTGACAAGGACAACAAAGCCGGATTCGAGAACGAGACGATCCGTGCCGTATGCGACAACTGCGAGATCGATATTCCTCAGTCCATGATCGACAACGAAGTTGATCAGATGGCTAACGATCAGGCAGCACGTATGTCCAGCCAGGGCATCGGCCTTGATATGTATCTCCAGTATGTAGGCCAGAGCATGGAAGACTTCAAGAAGTCTCTTGAGCCTATGGCAAGAGTAAGAGTTAAGTCATCTCTCGTTATCGAGAAGATCACAGAAAAGCTCGATCCTGAAGTAACTGAAGAGGATTACAACGAAGAGATCGGAACACTCGCTAACAGCTACAAGATCGATGTTGAGGAAGTTAAGAAGCAGATCGGTGAGGATTCCGAATTCCTTAAGGATTCCATCCGCGCAAGAAAGACAGTTGAATACCTTGCTTCCAAGGCTGTTAAGGTTGAGCCCAAGGAGCCTGAGGCAGCAGAGGAAGCAGCTGACGCTGAAGAGTCTAAGACAGAAGAGTAATCAGTTGTTAAACCGGTTAACCGCACCCCGTGAGGATCATTCCTTGCGGGGTGTTTTATTTGATGTAAAAAAGGCAGCCGCTTTTCGCAGACTGCCTTACCTAAACATAATAATGAATTCTATTAATTACGTCCTGTAGTTGCCGTTGATCTTTACGTAGTCGTAGGAAAAGTCGCAGGTGAACATTCTGTCGTATGCATCGCCTTCATAAAGGGTGATGTCGACTTTGATGTCATGTTCAGCAAGAAGCCTGGATGCTTCATCTTCATCGAAAGCTACGGCTGCGCCATCCTTGTACATAAGGAGGCCGGAAAGTCTGATGTCGACCTTTTCGGGATCGAATGAAGCGCCGGAGTAACCAACAGCTGTGAGGATTCGGCCGATGTTTGCATCTTCGCCGAAGAATGCGGTCTTGCAGAGAGGCGATCTTGCAACAGAGGTAACGATGAGCTTAGCGTCTTTCTCGTCCTTAGCACCATGCACTTCAATCTCGACGAACTTGGTGGCGCCTTCGCCGTCGGATGCGAGCATTCTTGCAATGTCTTCGGAAAGCTCGCAGAGAGCATTCTCTACAAGGAGGTAATCTTCGGTGCCTTCGGTAACTTTAACGCCCGAAGCTCCGTTGGCGAGAACAATTACCATATCGCAAACTGAAGTGTCGCCATCGACACTTACTCTGTTGAATGTGTATTTCACGGCTTTCTGAAGCATCTTCTTCAAAGAGGATGAATCTATACAGCAGTCTGTCGTAAAGACACAGATCATGGTGGCAAGGTTAGGGTGGATCATGCCTGAGCCTTTTGCCATGCCGGAGATCGTAACTGTTTTGCCGCCGGAAAGCTCGATCTGCGCTGATACTTCCTTGGGAACCGTATCTGTCGTCATCATGGCAAATTCGGCATTGTGAGCAGTTTCTTCGGAGTCGGAAAGACCTTCGACAAGTGAAGGGATAACCCGGTTGATCTTATCTAAAGGAAGTCTTGTTCCGATAACGCCTGTTGAAGCAGTCAGGATCTCTGCAGGATCACAGCCGAGAATGGAAGCTGCGCATTCAGCGACCTTAGAGGCATCTTCAACACCTATTGCGCCAACGCCTGCGTTGGCTACTTTACTGTTGACTATGATGCCCTTTGCTTTGCCTTTGTTCTCGATTATATCTATTGATCTTACAAGGGAATGACCTTTGACGAGGTTGGATGTGTAGACGCCTGCAACATTGCAGATAGTATCGGAATAGACCATTCCGACATCAAGATAAGAAGATTTGGGATCGTTCTCGTTGATGTTTGCAGGATCAGAGCATTTCATGCCGGCGGAAACACCATTGGCCTTAAAGCCCTTGGGCATAGTTATATATGATTTAGTCAGTTCATTTTCCATAATTAAACCTCTATTTATATTTATCTGACGCATTATAGTACAACTTGGCTCATGCGTGCAATAAATCAGAAGGGAAAAGGGAGCTTATACATTAGCGGAATAAATACTCAACTGAAATAACATGGAATTTACTTCCTGTTTCAACGGACTGAATAAATCGCTTGACTTAAAAACACCTTTTAATTATAATTTCAAGGCAATTGGCTGTCATGGTGGGATTAGTTCAGTTGGTTAGAGCGCTAGTTTGTGGCACTAGATATCATGGGTTCGAATCCCATATCCCACCCCAATTTTATTGCCTCTTCATACTGGGGTGTAGCCAAGGGGTAAGGCACGGGTCTTTGACTCCCGCATTCGTAGGTTCAAATCCTGCCACCCCAGCCAAATGGTTCACTAGCTCAGCCGGTAGAGCACTTGACTTTTAATCAA
>JAIKWL010000066.1 GCA_024684815.1 Saccharofermentans sp.
GCCATTTTGGTTGCTTAAGAATACCGGATGTGATGCGCTGCCAAGAACTCCTCGTTCCGCTACGCTCCACTCAGAGTTCTTGGCAAAAGAAGACAAATTATACTAAGGAATGATTTTACACAAAACTTTGGACTTGACTCAAAAACAGCTAATTTGACGAAAAGCTTGACGATTTAAGCCTGTTATCGTCAATGTTGCATACAAACTCCCTGTAGAGCCGGTGGCAGTCTAAGAAAAATCCCCTCCGGCTCGGGTATTCCGGAGGGGACTCTTAAAAGGAAGGTTAATAAGAGTGGAAAACTTTACATGGTCCATTCTGCAGCCCGCTGTCTCATATGGACAAACCTGCTGTAGACTGCATTCTCGTTTAAAAGTTGATTATGTGTACCTGATTCAAGACCGTGGTCATTTATCACCGCAATCTGATCAGCATTTCTGATCGTCTCCAGTCTGTGCGCGATCATTATGACGGTCTTGTCGGCAGTGAGGGCATCAAATGCCGCCCTGAGCTTGTCTTCGTTCTCAGGATCGACATTGGCGGTGGCTTCGTCGAGGATAATGATCGGGGCATCTTTAAGGATCGCTCTTGCGATGGAGATCCTCTGCCTCTCGCCGCCGGACAATGTGCCGCCGCCCTCGCCGATAACGGTGTCATAGCCGCGCGGAAGCGACATTATAAAGTCATGGCAGCATGCCATCTTTGCAGCCTTAATGACCTCTTCCCTGGAAGCGCCCGGTTTACCGAACCGGATATTGTTTTCGATCGTGTCCTCGAAAAGATATACATCCTGGAAAACAATGCTTATCTGCGACATCAATGAATCAAGTGTGTAATCCCTGATGTCTTTGCCTCCGATCGAGATGCTGCCTTTCTTTACATCCCAGAAACGTGAGATAAGGAGTGCCAGAGTCGTTTTGCCGGCACCTGAGGGTCCTACAAAAGCTGTCATGGTCTTATCCGGAATCTTAAGGGAGATGTTCTTCAAGATATCCTTGTCACCATATGAGAAGCTGACATTGTCGATGCGGATATCGTGAGATGACGGGTTGATAGGTTCACCTTTAAGGTCCAGCTGGGGCATCTCATCTGTCTTCCCGACCTGGTCTAAGGAACCCGTTACGACACGCAGCATCGACATGCCGGAATCCGTCTGCTCTATCTCCGCGAACACCTGATAGGAAACAACGATCAGTATCATTGCGGTGGTGAGAGTCATTGAACCGTCGAGATAGAAAAGTACTGAAAGGAATATTATTAGTATCTTAAAAACACTGAGGATGATGTTCTGGACCATGGTGTATGGAATGAACATCTTCTCGAGCGCCATATTGCGGTCTTTGTAGTAATCTATTGCAGCTCTCAGCCTCGCATCACCTTTGCCTGCGAGATTGAACGACTTTACAACGCTCATTCCCTGGAGGTTCTCTAAGACCTCGGAAACGATCATGGTCTTGCAGCGTTCTCTTTCGGGAGCGATGCTCCTTGAACGGTGCTCCATTATTGAAGAAAAGAGTAGATAGACTGCCATTCCGGTCAGTACGACCGCAGCGATCCTCATATCAAGGAACGGAAGGCACGCGAAGAATATAACCGTGTTGATCAGGCCGCCAAGCACGAGGACCAGGACGGATACACCTAAGTTTTCCACAGTATCCATTACCGTCGTGGTAATGCCTGTTATCTCGCCTACGCTGTTGTCATTGAAGAATCCCATGGGGACTTTCTTCAGTTTCTGCGCGATGTCCATACGCTTGTCGGCACTCATGTAATAACCTGCATGCGTCTGCTGAAGAAGTGAGATATTTCTCGTCAGAGCCATTCCGAGAATACTTGCGATCATGATCGCAAATGAACCCCAGGCCGGAAGATATGTCTCATTTCCTTCCACTATTGCAAGGATTATCAGATAGATCGCGCCGATCCTCAGCATCGAGAAAACGGCCTTCAGAAAACTAGTAAATATGGACTTATAGATATTCTTTCTCTCATTACCCGCGAAACGGAATATCCTGCCTAATGCTTCTATCATGCTACACCTGCTCTTTCTCCGCCTACATGGGCATTCCACATGAGACGGTAAAGGTCACACCGTTTCAGCAATTCCTCGTGAGTGCCGGAATCTTTAACTGTTCCCTGCTCGACCACAACGATGTTATCAGCATCGGTTATGGTGGACAGCCTGTGCGCGATGACTATGACCGTCTTATTTCTGATAAGGTTTCCTATGTCCTTCTGGATAACGGCTTCATTTTCAGGATCGATATAGGCTGTCGCCTCATCAAGGATAACTATAGGCGCATCCTTTATCATTGCGCGTGCGATCGCGATGCGCTGCTTCTCACCGCCGGACAGATGTGCGCCGCCCTGGCCGACCATTGTGTTGAAACCCTTTTCGAGCCCTTCTATGAACTGGCGGCATCCGGAAGCCTCTGCTGCTGAAATGACTTCCTCATCCGTAGCCTCCATATGCCCCATTCTTATGTTGTTCATTACCGTGTCATTGAACAGATAGATATCCTGCGATACGAAAGCCACCTGATCGTATAACTGCTTAAGAGGGATATCCTTGAGGTTGATGCCGCCCATCGTTAACGTGCCGTCTTCGACATCCCAGAATCCTGCGATGAGCTTGGCGATAGTTGATTTACCTCCGCCGGAAGGTCCGACGAGAGCCGTCATCTTACCTGCCTCAACTTCGAGCGATATATCGTGAAGGACCTGCGTTCCCTTGTGATATGAATAGGAAACGTTTTCCATCTTAATATTGTGGTCTCTTATAAGGACGGGCTTCTCGCTGTGACGCTGTTCATTGCCCGCCAGGATCTCATCCACCGTTCCCAGGATCGTTTTGACCTTTGTAAAGGTATCGGCAAAATTGATCGCATTGATCACAGGTCCGACGATGCACATGGACAGCATGATTGACGTGATAAATGTTCCGGTGCTGATAGAACCGTTTCTGTACATTACCCATCCTAAAGGAAGTACGGTAACAAGTGTTGACGGTGCTATCGCATAAACAAGCGACCACTTGTACTGTATCTTCTTCATCCAGTTGTAGTAGTATTCCGCCGTCGCCAGCACCCTGTCCTTGAACTTGGCATAGGAATTGTCGCCCTGGTTATAAGCCTTTATGACTTCAATACCTCTTATGTATTCGACGATGGAGTTGTTCATCCTCTGGACAGTCCTTACCGAGCCCTCGTAATCCCTGTTGTATCCGATCAGGATGAAGAGCGCGAAAATAAGGCCTACCGGAATCGATATGAGCGTTATGAGTCCCATTCTCCAGTCGACACACATCAGGTAGCCCCAAATGGTAATAGCGCCCAGGACATTTGCGGTCATCTCAGGGATCATGTGGGCAAGAGGCCTTTCCATACTCTCGACTTCATCGACAATTATCTGCTTCAGCTTACCTGAAGAGGTATCGATTATAGTTCCCAGAGGCATTTTCGGAAGCTTGTCGAAGATGCCTTTTCTGATATCTGCCAGAGTATTGAATGCCGCCCGGTGGGAAAGCCCCAGTCCGACGCTGTAGAAGACCGTCTTAATAACAAATCCGGCCAGTCCGAAAACACACCACCAGATATATTCATTAATCTCTGCCGTGCCAGACAGAAGCATCTCTATTACCTTTGCTGCTGCAACATAAGGAAGGATATTTCCGATAACACCTATTACCGCATTTATGATAGATGCTATGAGCCTCGGATGTTCTTTATGCGCAAGCTGCCATAAACGCTTTAAGGCAGTGATCTGGTCGTCTTCGATGATCCTTTTCTCCTTAAGCGTACTTGTCCTGTAAAGCCACCTGTCGTACATGTCTCTTGTAAGCTTTCCATACTCGATAGCTTTGCCGTCCTGAATGTAGATAAGTTCATCGCAGCATTCGGCAATGAGCTCGGGATCATGTGTAACAATAAAGATAGTCTTTCCCTTTGCCTTCAGATCCCTGATCAGACCGGACACAGCTTTCATGTGGCGGTAATCAAGGCCCGATGTCGGTTCATCAAAAACGATGATCTCCCTGTCTGAGATAACGGCGCTTCCGATCGCGACACGCTGTTTCTCGCCGCCTGAGAGCGAGTGCGGATGCCTTTCGGCTTTATCAGCAAGATTTAATTCGTTAAGGATGCTGCTTACTCTCTCATCCGATGTCTCATCTTCTTTGTTAAGGCTGAACCTCATCTCTTCATCTACGGAATCAGTGAAAAGCTGGTGTCCGACATCCTGCATTACCATGAATGTATTCTTAAGCCTTTTTCTTCTTGCATAGATATTTCCGTCAAATTCAACGCTGCCGGTAGCGCCTCTCTCAAGGCCGCAGAGAGCTCGTGCAAAAGTGCTCTTTCCGGCGCCGTTATCACCGACGATTCCTATTATCGAATTCCTTGCGATATTAATGCAGGGAATGGTCAGCGACTCCTGAAGCCTTCCGGGGTAAGTGTAATGGAAGTTGGCAATCGTGATACGGTCATCCTCATTTACAGGTTCGCTGTTAAGAGGAAGGTTCATGATGTCTGTGCTTCGGAGACCCATTCCGCTGAGCTTTTCGCGACCCAGCGAAAAGAGTTCTTCAGGTGTGCACTCCATCTCAATCTTTCCCTTGTTTAAGTAGAGGACCCTGTCAGCCAGAGGCAGGACATAGTAAAGCCTGTGCTCTGCGATCACGACAGTCTTGCCCTCTTCCTTCCATACCTTTATGATCTCTGCCAGTTCTCTTATTGTATGCAGATCAAGGTTTGATGACGGTTCGTCAAGAACGATGATATTTGCGCCTGAAGTATCCGCACATCCGCATGCGACCTTCTGCTTCTCTCCTCCCGACATCTTGAAAAGATTTCTGCCAAGGAGGTTTTCCATCCTCAATTTTTCCACCGTGGAGCGGAGTTTGGCATCCATGTCCTCACGGCTTATTCCACGGTTCTCAAGGCTGAAGACCATCTCTTCGGTCGAATCGACATTATAGAACTGGGTTTTCGGATTCTGGAAAACGGATGCGACATCCTCTGCAAGAACGTGCAAAGGTGTATCTGCCGTATCGTTTCCATTCACCGTAACCGTGCCGGACAGTTCGCCTTTATAGTAGTTTGGTATCAAGCCGTTTATCATCCTGATAAGTGTCGACTTGCCGCACCCTGATTCTCCGCACAGGAGGATGACCTCACCGTCTTTGATCTTCAGATCAAGATCCGAGACGATCCCGGTACCATCCCCGTACTCGAATGATACATTGTTGAATTCAATCATTTATTTCACCTGTAAATTACTTTTTCAGATCCCTATTCCCCTTGTAAGCAGATAAACACCGGCCAGGAATATGCATGTTGCGAGGAACGCGAAAAGATCCTTTCCCGTGAACTTTACATTTGTATAATTCGTGTGTTTCACAGGATTATCCAGCCCTCTGGACAATGCTGCCGCTGAGAGATCCTCCCCGATATTTGCGATCGATATCATCAACGGGACAACCCTGTATTCAAATGCACGCGCAGGATTCTCCCAGAATTTTTTTCTTGTCACGATGATCCCTCTCATTGCTGCAGCATCGTGGATCGCATGACTTTCCTGTGTGATCGTCGGAAGGAACCTGAACATTACCGATAAAGGTATTAGAATCCTTCTGTCGATCCTCATCTTATTGAATGCTGCGATCATCTCGCTGGCACCTGTCGATTTGATAATGTAATCGGCACAGGCAAATGCCGGAGAAAGCCTCAGGATAAGTGCTCCCATTAATACCACGATCATGTTTAGCACCATGTTGAGTTCAAGATTCACGCGGTGCACATGAATGAATGCCGCAATAAGAAACAACACAAAATACTTGACCGATCCCAGGAACTGCCTGTTGCTGATAAAAAGCAGGAAGGGTATGAATCCGACTGCGATCGTGAAATATATATTTATATCCATGAGTTCAAGCGTTGCGATCACTATTATGAGAAATAGCTTGGTCCTTGGATCTAAATGAAACTTCTTGCGTTTTACAATAGGATCCATCAGGCAACGCCTGCCTTCTTGAAGTGCTTGTTCATCATCTTTCTTCCGAGAAGCGCACCGATAAATCCGCCGACAAGAATGAGGATAATTCCTACAGGAAGCATCCACATCGGCATGAACTTGGCGAGCTGCTCAGCGTACTGGTCACCCATTGAATTCCTGATGTTGTCCCAATAGCTCTCACCTGCGAACCAAAGATTTGCTGGGCCTGCCATAAGGCCAAGTGAAAGGATCGAGTAACTGATTGCCATCGGAATAAACTTCTTATGTCCGCCGATCGAAAGTGCGGTATCTGCAATTAAAGATGCAGGAATGATGATAGAAAGGCAGATCCATGTATAACCTGAAATATAGAAGAAGATTCCGCAGATAATGCCTGTAATCGTAAGCATTCCGAATTTTTCGATCTTAATGTAATAGAGCATCATTGGGATACCGATAAGAACCGGACCCACGAACATGAAGATCGGGTAAAAGATCGGAATAGCATTAAACATTCCGACGAGGAATATTGAAGCGATATATATTGCCGTATATATTCCGACTGTAATGAGGTCTTTTCCTGTAAGACCTTTCTTTGCTGTCTTAAGCTCCTTCTTAGTAGCTGTCTGTTCCATTTTGTCCTCCTAATATTTGTTAGTTGTAACTAACCATTAATTTATTTTTTTAGGCCCTTTTACAGGCCCTTAAAAAGCTCTTTTATATTCCGAGAATATGTTTATATCCCGCTATGCAAAACTCGCTGACCAGCGCCGACTCCTTCAATATCTCATCAGGCTCTTTTCCTTTTTTCATCCTGTCAAATATAGTTTCTATCATCATTGCCGAGCCTGTCTTGATTATGTTCTTAGATATCTTTTCGAGATTTTTAACATAACCCCTGCTCTTTTTAAGGAACTTTGCCATGCTCTGCGTCTCTGCTTCAATGATCTCCTTGGCGTAGTTCTCATACACCGTACCGTCGCTTGATTCCAGAAGAAGCCTGAATATCTCCCTGTTATCACACAGATACGTAATTATCCTGTCGATCGAAGAATATGCTTTTCTAAACGCTTCTATGACGTCTTCCTCACTCTTTATCACAAAGTACCTGTCAGACTCCTTTGAATAAAGTTCTGTAAGTCCATCGACATATGGCTGCACGATCTCTACGTAAAGATCATCCTTACTTTTGAAATGAGCATAAAATGCTCCGTTGGTAACTCCCGCATCCTTACAGATGAGTCTTATCGAAGCACCGCGAAAACCTTCATTGGCAAAATGCTCCTCCGCACTTTTAAGGATCTTCGCATGTGTCTGGTTGTAGTCGTATCCCATTTTCTTCTCCGAATCCTACTATATTACTATGTAATATTACGCCGTAATATTTATAAGCCTTCAGTATTAAACTGTCAATACTTTTTCTAATCAATCTTCTTTTATCTTTTTCAAGCCAATTAAAAACCCCTCCGGAGGGTTAATCCGGAGGGGCAACTCGTTATTAACTAAGAGTTTGATCAGCCCTGAGGTCCTGTGGGGCCTTTCGGTCCGTTAGGTGCTGCAGGTCCCTTGGGTCCTGACGGAGACTTAAATACTCCGGGGAACGGTGCTGCAGGAGCTGCGGGAGCAGCCGGTGCAACAGGTGCTGCAGGTGCGGGTGCTGCGGGAGCCGGAGCAGGTGCAGCAGGTGCTACAGGAGCAGGAGCTGCAGGTGCCGGGATTGCCGGAGCAACATTGCCGTCTGTTGTGACATTAACTGTCTGAACATTATCAAGTCCGGAGACTGTGATGTTCTTATTGACCTTTGCATCGTAGGTGTTGGCCTTCATGATCTCTCTGATGTCGATTCCTGTTGTTTCCTTAACTGACTCGATGGTCTGTGCAAGGACGGAGGGAACATAGGAGCCCATTGAGCTTACGCCTGTGCCGTCTACACCGGAGCCTGAATCGATAATTGTAACCTTATCGATCGTGGACAGAGGCTTAGCAATCTCAGCTGCCATTTCAGGAAGCGCCTTAACGATCATTTCCATCATAGCTGCCTGGCCGTACTTCTTCATGGCTTCAGCCTTCTTCTCGAGAGCTTCAGCCTCAGCTAAACCCTTAGCGGCGATAGCTGCAGCTTCAGCTTCACCGACTTTACGGATACCTTCAGCTTCCTGAGACTTAGCGAAGAGGTCTGCCTCAGCCTGTACCTTACGTGCTTCAGCCTGCTTCTCGAGTTCGAACTTCTCAGCTTCTGCGTTTCTCTGTCTCTCATAGAGAGCAGCGTCTGCAGCCTGCTGCTTTGCGAACTTCTCAGCTTCAGCCTTCTTCTTGACTTCAGCATCGAGAGCCTGCTCTTTAACTTCTGCTTCTTTCCTCTTGAGGTCGACTTCCTTCTCCTGACGTGCGATGTCGGCATTGGTCTTTGTGACCTCGATCGTCTTACGCTGAGCTTCTTTCTGGATCTCATAAGCAGCATCAGCTTCAGCCTTCTTGGTGTCCTCAACTGTCTTGAGTTCAGCCTTTCTGATAGAGAGTTCATTCTGCTTTACAGCGATCTCTGTATCAGCTGCAACCTTGGCATCGTTTGCCTCTTTCTGAGCCTGAGCCTGAGCGATAGCAACGTCTCTGTCAGCCTGAGCCTTAGCGATCGAAGCATCCTTCTGGATCTTGGCCATGTTGTCCTGACCCAAAGCGTTGATGAGGTCTTTCTCATCCGTTACGTGCTGAACGTTGCAGGAGATGATCTCGATACCCAAGCGCTTCATGTCTTCCTGAGCCTTCTGCTGAACCTCGTCACCGAACTTCTTTCTGTCGTTGCAGAGATCCTTTAAGGTGATCGTACCGATGATCTCTCTC